>DMCY01000066.1 GCA_003451675.1 Candidatus Atribacteria bacterium | reverse complement strand
GCCATCGGCCCCTCAGCTAATCCTCTTGTAGCCCGCAGTGCCAGCGGGGTTAAGATTAACCAGTGGGGTTATTTCATTATAGATGATAACACCAAAACTACATCCAAAGAAGGGATATTTGCCGGAGGAGATATTGTCCGAGGTTCGGCTACCGTAATCTCGGCAGTGGGAGATGGCAAGGTAGCGGCTCGGGCAATAGATGAATTCTTGTCTTCGGGGAGGAGTTTGAGAAAATAGAAGATATTTAAGATATCTCATAAAATGAAAGACAGATCTATTATGATACAATCATCGCCTATAGAGGAAGTCAGAAGTAATGTAAAGGTACAGGGAATTTTAATGATGCTTATTGCTGCAACCTGTTTCGCTGCCATGGCTATTTTAATAAAATTTGTACCAAATATTCCCTTAATGGAAATAATTTTATTTCGAAATATTCCTACCATGTTAATAATTCCTTTAATATTAATAAAGAAGGGAATACCAATTTTTGGGAATAACCGGCCTTTTTTATTATTGCGGAGCATGTTAGCTACTTTTAGCATAGTCTCTTATTTTTATACTATTAAAGTTATGATCTTAACAAATGCTGTTTCTATTAAACAATTAAGTCCTCTTTTATCAATATTTTTTGCAGCTATATTTTTAAGGGAAAAAATAAGTTTTAAACAAGTTTCTATATTTATTTTCGCTTTTTTAGGGACATTATTAGTGGTGAAACCGGGACTTCGGGCAGATATGTTCCCAGCAATTGTTGGTTTAGGTGGAGCAATAATGAATGCAATAGGTCTTACAATAGTACGTCATTTACGTTCGAATGACCATCCACTGGTAATAGTTAATTACCTTGGATACGTTATAGGTTTGACGGCTTTGGGGGTATTATTATGGCAAAAAAATATTATTATCCCTGATATAAAAAGTTTAATTATTTTAGTTTCAATAGGATTGTTAGGTTTAGGAGCGCAGTATACTCTTACCTTATCATATCATATGGCGCCCCCAAAGTTGGTATCTCTTTGTTTATATTTAACAATTGTATTTAGTGCTATTTTTGACACTTTTATTTTTAAAAAGGCACCTGATTTATTTAGTATATTCGGTGCTTCTCTCATAATTGTAAGCGGATATTTAAATTATAAGTTAAAAGCGGAGTAATACATAACTTTATTTTGGAATTTTAGAGTAATTTTTTCTGTAACTGTGGTTGTAAAAAAGTTTATATCCTGTAAAATAGAAGAAGTATTACTTACACATCCAGTAGTACTTCTGGATGTGGCGGTTATGAGTAATGTGGTAACAATATGAATATTAAGGAAGAAATAAAAGAACAATTAAATAAAAGACCCTTATTACTCGATGGGGCAATGGGAACCATGCTTCAAAAATATGGTCTTAAATCAGGGGAGTGCTCTGAAGGATGGAATATATCTCATCCTCAAGTAGTGCAAAAAATTCATCGAGAATATATAAAAGCCGGTGCGGATGTAATATTAACTAATACTTTTGGGGCTAATAGAGTCAAGTTGAGTAGCTTTAATAGTCAAAATGATGTTATAGAGATAAATAGGTCAGCAGTAAAAATTGCTAAAGAAGCTATAAAAAAAAATATAAAAGAGCCAGAAAGGAAAGTGTTATTAGCGGCATCTGTGGGCCCAACCGGCAAGATATTAGAACCTTATGGTCCTCTCTCGCTAAAAGAAGTTTATGAGAATTACAAAGAACAGGTTGTAATTTTAGAAAAAATTGGAGTAGATCTAATAATATTAGAAACTTTTTATGACCTTGAGGAAATAAAAACTGCACTAAAGGCAGTGAAAGAAAATACTAATTTAATGGTGATTACTTCAATGACTTTCGATAAAAATTTAAAGACTATATATGGAGTTGATCCAGAAAGGGCAGTTATAGTTCTTGAAAATCAAGGGGCAGATGGAGTAGGAGCTAATTGTGGAACCGGTCCGAAAATTTTATATAAAGTCTTGAAAATAATGAAGAAGGCAAGTAAGACTTATTTAATGGTTGAGCCCAATGCGGGGATGCCTGAATTGGTTAAAGGTAAAGTAGTATATCCTGCATCTCCAAAAATAATGGCTGAATATACTGAAAAATTTGTTAAGTTAGGATTAAATTTAATTGGGGGATGTTGCGGCACCACACCCTTACATATTAAGGCGATGTCAGATAAAATAAAAAATTAATTGTAATAATTATTACTCCCACAATCAGCTGTGTAATAAATGTAATATTTAATAAGAGAAGAAATAATTCATCAAATCCCAAGAATCGTTAGTATAAGTGTAAAATTTAGTGATGCATTTAAGAAAGAATAAGAAAATTGTTAGCTAAAATTTGACAAAGTTTATAAATGATGATAGAATTTCGAAAAATTAAATATGTCTACAGAAGTGTGTCTAGGGTTCCGTCTAATTAATTATTAGAGTCTGGACCAAGCGTCACAAGGTATCTAATCGATACTACACTTTTAGGATAAAAGCCTGAGAGATAGGTTCTGTTAATATTATCATTACCTATTTTTCAGGCTTTTTTATAAGTAAAAGTGTTTAATGCTTTAATAAAATAAAGAAATAAAGAAAAATATTTATATTAATGGATAGCATGGAGAATTATGAATAATTTAGATTATGAAGATTATTTAAAAACATTAAACAAAATAAGTAGAGCTATAACTTCTGACCTTTACCTTGAGGATATATTAAAACTTATCGTAACCTTAACTGCAAATGTAATGAAAGCAAAGGTTTGCAATGTATGGCTAATAGATAATAAAAAACAAGAGTTTAATATTAAAGCCACTCAATCAATGCATCAGGAATATCTGAACAAAAAAACCATAAAATTAAATGAAGGCATAGTAGGATTGGTAGCTAGAGAAAAAAAACCAAAGATAATTTTTGATGTATTAAAAGAGAAACAATACAAAGAAAAAAAACTTGCCAAGAAAGAAGGTTTAATTTCTATGGCAAGCATCCCTATGATGGTAAAAGATAAAGTTATTGGCGTACTTAATGTTTATACGAATAAGCCTTATGAATTTACCAAAGCCGAGATTACTCTTTTAAGCACCATCGCTAATCAGGCAGCAGTGGCTATTGAAAAAACTGAATTAATAGTTAAGACTAAAATAATTCAAGAAGAATTAGATACCAGAAAAAAAACAGAGAGAGCAAAAGGAATATTAATGGAAGAAAGGAACATAAATGAAAGTGAGGCCTTTTCTTTAATTAGAAAATCGAGTATGGATAAACGAATCTCTATGAAGGAGATTGCAGAAGCCATAATACTTTCTTATGAAATTCGGCAAATAAAATGAATTAACACATCCCAAACATAATATAAATTAAACTATTATGAATTATTAAATATTGGGAAGTATGGCTCTTAATTGTTATTTTATAAATATAATAGGAAGATAAAAAATAATTAAATAATTTAACTTTCTACAAGGGAGTAGAATAAACGGCAAAGAAGCCTAATTATTTCTATAAGGACAAAGAAGTCCTTTTTTGACAATGTTTGTCTTAAGGGGACTTCTTTTTTTATTTATAAGTAGGCCTTTGTATTAAAGTAAATAAAGAGAAAACAGGGGGTGGTATGGTTTTATTCTATTCACAATATTGATAAATAATAGATCTAAAAATTTTTATGGTAATTTAAAAATTTAATAATTAAGGAGGAAAATTAACAATGACAAATCAAATAGACACTTTTGAAATGCTGCAAATGCAGTTAGAAAAGGATGCTAACAAAATAGATGTTTTTGAAGTAGCACAAATACAGTTAAAAAAAGCTGCCAATAAAATGAATTTGGATCCTAACATTTTAGCTCGACTTAAGGAACCAGAAAGGGTATTGATGGTTTCTATCCCGGTGAAGATGGATAATGGAGCGGTGAAAGTATTTACTGGTTTTAGGTCACAATATAATACTGCTCGAGGGCCAGCAAAAGGTGGAGTAAGATATCATCCTGATGTTACTTTGGATGAGGTAAAGGCTTTGTCTGCCTGGATGACCTGGAAGTGTGCTGTTGCGGGAATTCCCTATGGTGGAGCCAAGGGAGGAGTAATTTGTAATCCCAAGGAGATGTCGGAGGGAGAGTTAGAGAGACTTTCGCGAAGATATATTTTTGAAATATCTTCTATTATTGGACCAAGGCAAGATATTCCAGCTCCTGATGTATATACTAACCCCAAGATTATGGGTTGGTATATAGATACTTATAACAAAATAACTAACTCTGCTGATTATTCAACTATTACTGGAAAACCTATTGATTTGTGGGGTTCAGAAGGAAGGGGAGAAGCTACTGCACGTGGTTTATCTTATATAGTAGAAGAAGCTGCTAAGCATTTAAATATTAATCCTTCTGGAGCTACCGCAGCAGTTCAAGGTTATGGAAATGCTGGTTCAATTTCCGCTAAATTACTTAGCGAACAAGGATACAAAATTATTGCGGTAAGTGATTCTAAAGGCGGGGCTTATAATCCCCAGGGGATTGATCCTTTACAAATTTTGGATCATAAAAACAAAACCGGTTCGGTGAGGAATTTCCCGAATACAGAATTCATCTCTAATGAAGATTTATTAGAACTAGAATGTGATGTTTTGGTACCGGCAGCCTTAGAAGAAGTGATAACTAAGAAAAATGCAAAAGATATAAAAGCAAAAATAATTGCTGAAGCCGCCAATGGACCTGTTACTCCGGAGGCAGATGATATCTTATATCAAAGAGGAGTATTTATAATACCCGATATTTTAGCTAATTCTGGTGGAGTTACTGTATCCTACTTTGAATGGGTACAAGGTCTTTGTGGTTATTTTTGGAGCGAAGATAAAGTGAATAGAAGACTGAAGAAATTAATGGTAAAAGCTTTTGGGGAAACACTCAAGGTTGCTCAAAGGGCGAAGGTAGATAATCGTACTGCTGCTTATATTTATGCTTTATCAAAAGTGGCAAAAGCTATGGAAGTTCGGGGAATTTGGCCCTAAATTTTAATAGATTTATTTAAGCAGAGTCTGATTTTATAATTTGAGCTAAAGGAGGATAAGCAGTTGGCAAAGGTAGAATTTAGTAATCGTACTAATCTCATAGAACAGGCAGTATATAAGCATAGTCTTCAGGATGTAGCAGAACCAAATCTTTATCGAGAAATATTACCTTATAAGGAAATACCCAGGGTAACTTTCAATCATAGACATGTTCCTATGTTTGTCCCAGAGGAAATTTGGATTACCGATACCACTTTTAGGGATGGCCAACAGTCTCGGTCACCCTATACTGTGGATCAAATAGTGAGGATTTTTGATTATCTTCATGAACTTGATAACAATTCCGGAGTAATAAGACAAACAGAATTTTTTATTTATTCTAAAAAAGATAGGGAAGCCCTGGAAAAATGTTTAGCCAAGGCGTACAGATACCCGGAAGTAACTACCTGGATAAGAGCCAAAAAAGAGGATTTCAAATTGGTTAAGGAAATGGGTGTGAAAGAGACCGGTATATTAGTATCTTGTTCTGATTATCATATATTTAAAAAACTTAATCTTACGCGAAGACAGGCGATGGAGATGTACCTCTCTATTGTAGAATCAGCCCTGGAAAATGAAATAGTTCCGAGATGTCATTTTGAAGATATTACCCGGGCTGATTTTTATGGCTTTGTTGTTCCCTTTGCCAACGAGCTTATGAATCTTTCCAGAGAAGCAAAAATACCAGTAAAAATAAGGGCCTGTGATACTTTAGGCTTAGGGGTCTCTTATCCGGGAGCAGCTTTACCCAGATGCGTGCAAGGCATTATTTATGGACTTCGGCATTATTCCGAAGTGCCCTCGGAATGGATTGAGTGGCATGGGCATAACGATTTTTATAAGGCGGTGACCAATTCAACTACAGCCTGGCTTTATGGTGCATCGGCCGTGAATACCTCTCTTTTAGGGATAGGCGAAAGAACCGGGAATTGTCCTCTGGAAGCAATGGTTATTGAATATGCTCAAATCAGAGGAACAACAAAAAATATGAGATTGGAAGCTATAAACGAGATAGCTAATTATTTTAAAAAAGAACTTAACTATAAAATACCACCTAGAACTCCTTTTATAGGTAAAGCTTTTAATGAGACCAGAGCTGGAATTCATGCCGATGGGATATTAAAAAATGAGGAAATTTATAATATATTTGACACAGAGAAGATATTGAAAAGACCTGTGGTGATTGCAATTGATGCTCATTCTGGGGTTGCTGGAATTGCTGCCTGGATAAATACTTATTTCAAATTAGCTGAAGAAAAAAGGATAGATAAAAGAGACCCAAGAATATTGAAAATAAAAGAATGGGTTGACAAAGAATATAGCGAAGGAAGAACAACAGTTATCAGTAATGGAGAACTTAACTCTCTGATTAAGAAATATATGCCAGAACTGTTCAATAAAAATATAAAACAAAATAAGAAAGACGGAAAAGCTAGTGGTATCAAATAGTCTAATTTAAGCAATATTTTAGGAGGTTTTAAAATTGTTATTCACAGTAGCGCAGAAAATTCTAAGAGAACATCTAATAAAAGGAGAAATGGTTCCTGGTAGAGAAGTAACAATAAGGATTGATCAGACACTTACTCAGGATGCTACCGGGACAATGGTCTATCTGCAGCTTGAAGCACTTGGAGTTAATAAGATAAAGACAAAAAAATCTGTTGCATATATTGACCATAATACTCTCCAAACCGGGCCTGAAAATGCTGATGACCATCTTTATATCCAGACAGTGGCGAAGAAGTATGGGATATATTTTTCAAAACCAGGTAATGGCATATGTCACCAGGTTCATTTGGAAAGATTTGCGATTCCAGGGCAGACGCTTTTAGGCTCTGACAGTCACACACCTACAGCTGGTGGTATGGGAATGCTGGCTATAGGGGCAGGAGGGGTTGATGTAGCTGTGGCTATGGCAAGCGGAGAATATTGCATTACAATGCCCAGGATAGTAAAAGTTAATCTTATAGGGAAATTGAATCCGTGGGTTTCGGCAAAAGATATTATACTTGAACTTTTAAAAAAAGCAACTGTTAAGGGTGGAGTTGGTAAGATATTTGAGTATACTGGTGAGGGTGTAAAGAACTTATCTGTTCCTCAAAGAGCAACAATTACTAATATGGGGGCTGAACTAGGAGCAACAACTTCTATATTTCCGAGTGATGAGAGTACCTTTAATTTTTTAAAAGCCCAGGGCAGAGAAAATGAATTTTCAGAAATTAAAGCAGATAAAGGAGCAATGTACGATGAAGAGATAGAGATAAATCTTTCTCATTTAGAGCCCTTAGTAGCCTGTCCTCATAGCCCGGATAAGGTAGTGCCCATATCTTCTATAAAGAATGTTAAGGTCGATCAGGTAATTATTGGCAGCTGTACAAATTCTTCCTATAGTGATTTAATGAAGGCAGCGAGAATTCTACAGGGTAAAACCATTGCAGAACATGTTTCTTTGGCAGTAGCGCCGGGATCAAAACAGGTTTTGTCTATACTTGCTCAAAATGGAGTTTTGGCATCGTTAATTATGTCAGGAGCAAGAATTCTTGAATGTGCCTGTGGTCCCTGTATTGGTATGGGGCAATCTCCTCCTACAGATGGGGTATCCTTAAGAACTTTTAATCGTAATTTTAAAGGAAGATCTGGTACAATTTCAGCAAAAGTCTATTTGGTTAGTCCTGAGGTTGCTGCTGCATCAGCACTTACCGGTTATCTTACTGACCCAAGAGAATTTGGATTAAAAGATTATAGTGAAATTAAAATCCCTGAAGCATTTTTAATTAACGATAATATGATTGTAGCTCCAGCTAATAATTATGAAAAGGTAGAAGTTATAAAGGGACCTAATATAAAACCGTTTCCCCTGGGTAAACCACTACTTCCGGAGATACAGGGAAGGGTCTTAATTAAAGTAGGTGATAATATTACTACAGATCATATAATGCCCTCTCCAGCTAAACTACTTCCTTATAGGTCAAATATACCTTATCTTTCTGATTATTGTTTAACTCTTTGCGATAAAGGTTTTCCTAAAAGGGCAAAAGCAAATAAAGGGGGGTTTATAGTTGGAGGAGAAAACTATGGGCAAGGCTCAAGTAGAGAACATGCTGCTCTTGTCCCTCTGTATTTGGGAATAAAAGCTGTTTTGGCAAAATCATTTGCGAGAATACACCAGGCCAATCTGGTAAATAATGGAATAATTCCTTTGGTATTTGAAAATCCAGAAGATTACGATGATATAAATGAAATGGACGAACTTTTAATAGAAGATGCCATTTCCCAGGTCAAGAGCAGAACAATTAAACTTAAAAATTTGACCAAAGGTAAAGAATATAAGATGATTTTGGATATTACTCCCCGACAGAGAGAGATGTTGATTCAGGGAGGTCTTTTGAATCTAATAAGATTAAAAGAAAATACAAAAGAGTAATTTAATTGTATAGGAATTTCATTTTTCTTAATCCCTAATTAGTGAATAGTAATAAAACGAAAAGCGAAAAGCTAAATTCGTATAGCGGATAAATTTAGTTAGTTACCCGGTTAGCTGGTTGAGGAATGAGTGTATTGAAGAATTAATACTAAACTAGTTAACTAGCTAACTAACGACTAATTTAATGATAGGAGGCAATTTAAATGGCATACAATATTACTTTGATTCCCGGAGATGGAATTGGACCGGAGGTTACTAAAGCAGCCAAGATAGTTTTGGAGGCAAGCGGGGTAAATATCAATTGGGAAATTGTGGAGGCTGGCGAAAAGGTTATAGAAAAGTATGGCACACCTCTTCCTAACTATGTGTTGGATAGTGTAAAGAAAAATAAGGTGGCGCTAAAAGGACCAGTTACGACTCCTGTAGGTACAGGTTTTAGAAGTATTAATGTAGCATTAAGGCAGGCGTTAAAACTGTATGCTAATGTAAGGCCTGTAAAGTCCTATAAGGGCATATCATCGAGATATAAGGGTGTTAATTTGGTGATAGTTAGGGAAAATACAGAAGGCTTATACATGGGGATAGAGCATATGGTAGGAGAAGATGCCGCTGAGAGCATAAAGATAATAACCAGGAAAGCGAGTGAAAGGATTGCAAAGTTTGCCTTTGAGCTGGCCAGAAAAGAGAAAAGGAGAAAAGTTACAGCAGTTCATAAGGCAAATATAATGAAATGTACAGACGGACTTTTCTTAAATTGTGTTAGAAAAGTGTCTCAAGAATACCCTGAGATAGTCTTTGAAGATGTGATAATTGATGCAATGAGTATGAAGTTGGTTCAAACACCTCAAGATTATGAGGTTTTAGTTATGCCAAATCTTTACGGAGACATACTTTCTGATGTGGCAGCAGGGTTAGTCGGGGGCTTAGGGGTAGTACCTGGAGCGAATATAGGAGATGAAGAAATAGTATTTGAACCGGCACACGGGTCTGCTCCGGAATTAGATTCAAATATAGCTAATCCAACGGCAACAATACTTTCCGGAGTAATGATGTTAAAGTATTTGGGGGAAAGTAAGGTAGCAGACAGAGTAGAAAAAGCTGTAGTAAAAGTATTAGAGGAAGGAAAATATTTAACACGCGATTTCGGTGGTAATACCGGGACAATAGAATATACTAAGGCCGTTATAGATGCTATAGAATAAAAAAGGGATTGGGGTCAGGCTTCACAACTTCACAAAAAATAAAACGAAAACAGAAAATGTGAAGTTGTGAAGCCTGACCCCAATCCCTTCCAATTATTTTTAAACTATGTTAAAATGTTAAGAATAAATTTAAGTTAATTATTTTTTATTACAAAAACAATAAAAGGAATTTGCGATGTGAAACCTGTAAAGCAAATATATAAGCTCGTATTAGAAGACGGTTCTATTATCCAAGGTTATGTCTTTGGGAGCAAAAGAGAGGTATCAGGAGAAGTAGTCTTTAATACGGGAATGGTCGGTTATCCAGAAAGTCTAACTGATCCTTCTTATCGTGAACAAATATTAATTTTTACTTATCCTTTAATTGGAAATTATGGAGTTCCAGGTTACGAAAAAAAAGATGGTCTATTGGAATATTTTGAATCAGATAAAATACAAGTTCAAGGATTGATTGTGGCAAATTACTCAGAAAATTATTCCCATTGGAATGCAAAGAAATCTTTAGCTCAAAGACTTGAAAGTAAAAAGTTGGGATGAATATAATTGATTTAAGTCGTTAAATTTTTGGGCATAAAAGGCCCCAGCGGATAGGTCCCTTTTATTTGTTGGGGTTTTTTGTATATAAAAATATAAATTAAAAGCAGGTGGTGTAAAATTATGCGTAGTGATGTAATAAAAAAAGGCGTAGCGAGGGCTCCACACCGTTCCTTACTCAAGGCATTAGGGATAACCGATAAGGAGATGGTAAAACCTTTTATCGGAGTTGCTCAGGCAGCTAATGAAATTATTCCCGGACATCTTCATTTAAAACACATAGCTCAGGCAGCAAAAGATGGAATAAGGATGGCGGGAGGAGTTCCTTTTGAATTTTCTACTATAGGAATATGTGATGGGATAGCTATGAATCATGAAGGAATGAAATATCCTTTGCCCAGCAGAGAATTAATAGCAGACTCTATCGAAGTAATGGCTAAAGCCCATGCCTTCGATGCCTTAGTTCTTGTCCCAAATTGTGATAAAATTGTCCCCGGAATGATTATGGGTGCCCTTAGAGTCAATATACCTACTATCTTAGTAAGTGGTGGACCTATGTTAGCCGGGTTTCACCAAGGGAAGAACATTGCCTTAAGTAATGTCTTTGAAGCAGTAGGAAAGTTCCAAACCCATTCTATAAGTGAACAAGAATTAAAAGAAGTAGAAGATTATGCCTGTCCGGGAGTTGGTTCCTGTGCTGGTTTATATACCGCTAATTCTATGAATATTTGGGCGGAAGCTGCAGGTATAGCTCTCCCCGGTAACGGAACCATCCCAGCTGTTGATGCACGTAGAATAAGGTTAGCTAAACATGCAGGAATGAAAATTACAGAGCTATTAAAAAAGGATGTTAAATTTTTAGATATTATTACCAAAAAGGCTATAGAGAATGCGATCGCTGTGGAGATGGCCTTAGGAGGTTCTTCTAATACTATGCTCCATTCTCTGGCTATAGCCTTTGAAGCAGGCATTCCTTTTGATATAGATGATTTTAACCGCATAAGAGAACAAGTACCCCAATTATGCAGTCTTTCTCCTGCAGGAGAATACCACATTCAAGATTTAGATAGAGCAGGAGGTATTTCAGCTCTAATCAAAGAGCTAAGTAAGAAGAAGATAATTAATTTAGGGGAGATTACAGTAACTGGCCAAAATATCGGTCGGAATGTTGAAAATGCACACATATTGGATAATAAAGTAATAAGAACCATAGAAAACTCCTATAATCCCAAAGGTGGTATTGTTTTTTTAAAAGGCAATTTAGCTCCTCAAGGTGGAGTGGTAAAAAGTTCAGCAGTTCACCCTGATATGTTGAAACATCAAGGACCAGCAAGGGTCTTTAATTCAGAAGAAGAGAGTACTAAAGCCATTTTAGAAGGCAAAATTAAAAAAGGAGATGTTATAGTAATCCGTTATGAAGGGCCGAAAGGCGGACCTGGTATGAGGGAGATGTTAACTCCCACATCGGCTATTGCTGGTATGGGGTTAGATAAAGATGTGGCTTTGATTACCGATGGTCGTTTTTCCGGTGCTACTCGAGGAGCATCTATCGGCCATGTTGCCCCCGAGGCAGCTGCAGGAGGACCAATAGCTATTGTTAGAGAAGGAGATATTATTAAAATTGATATACCTCAAAAAAGGTTGGACCTTAAGATAGAAGAGGAAGAGATAAAACAAAGATTAGATAAATTAAAATTACCGTCTTCTACAGTAAAATCAGGTTATCTGAAATATTATGCTAATTTTGTAGGGCCCGCTGACAAAGGAGCGGTAAGGAACATTTAAACTTTTGAGTTTTAAGGAATAGAAAAATTTAAAAAATAGGGTTTTTTGGGTATTAGTGGTTTTTATCTATAAACTTACCGGATAAATAAAAAAAATTTTATACTTCGCTTGACATTTAAGGTTAATTGTTGTAACCTATTTTTTAACAAACAAAAATTGTAAACTATGAAGGAATAAGTAGGCAGACTGAAATTGTTAAAGAGAGCCAATGGTTGGTGCGAATTGGTAACATAAGTTTGCCGAAGATCTCACCTTCAAATATTTATTACACAGGTGAAATTACATAGTAACCTGTGACGCTTCAAAAGTGTTATCTATTGTCTACTAATTAAGGATAGAGGTAAGGAAGGTTTACCCCTTCTTTTCTTTATTAAATTAGGGTGGTACCACGAATAACTTTCGTCCCTATTTTAGTCTTTATGGACTAAGATAAAGATGGAAGTTTTTTATTTTTCGGGAGTATACCTAGGGTTCCGTCTAATTAATTAAGATTAGAGTCTGGACCGAGTGGTATAAAATACTAATATTAAAGTATTAGTATTACACCGTGGGTAAAAAAGACCCCAGCGGATAGGTCCCTTTTGTTTTAACTAACGAAATGAATTTATTTGCTGGGGTATTTTTATATGCAAAAATAAAAGTAAAGTTTAAAGATTATCTTTTAATTTATTCCAAATTATAGGAAGGAGATGAGTTATATGAGATTAACTGGAGCGCAAATAGTAGTAGAATGTTTAAAAAAGGAAGATGTAAAAGTAATATTCGGCATTCCAGGTGGGGCAATAATGCCTTTATATGATGTACTTTATAGTGAAACTTCTATAAAACACATACTTACCAGGCATGAACAGGGAGCAGCCCATGCAGCTGAGGGGTATGCCCGTGCTACCGGTAAAGTAGGTGTTTGCATGGCTACTTCCGGACCGGGAGCTACTAATTTGATAACCGGTTTAGCTAATGCGCACCTTGATTCTATCCCTTTGGTAGCATTTACCGGCCAGGTGCCTACCAGTTTAATTGGGACCGATGCTTTTCAAGAAGTAGATATTAGCGGTATTACTTTGCCAATTACGAAAAATAATTATGTAGCAAGAGATGTAAAAGATTTAGCCAGGATTGTACGGGAAGCTTTTTATATTGCCCGAACAGGAAGACCAGGACCAGTATTAATAGATTTTCCTAAAGATATCCAATTAGCGCAGACTGAATTTAAATATCCTAAAAAGCTTTATCTAAATGGGTATAAACCAACTTTTAGTGGAAATGTTAAACAAATTAAGGCAGCAGTACAAGAGATTAAAAATGCAAAAAAGCCGATTATTTATGCGGGAGGAGGAGTAATTTCATCTAATGCCTTTTTAGAGTTAAAAGATTTTGTACTTAAGACAAATATTCCAATTACCACTACTTTAATGGGATTAGGGTGCTTTCCTGAAACCCATCCCTTATCTTTGGGAATGTTGGGTATGCATGGTACTGCTTATGCAAATTATGCTGTTAGTGCTGCGGATTTAATTATTGCTTTAGGAGTAAGATTTGATGATCGAATTACCGGAAAATTAGATGAATTTGCTTCAAAAGCCAAGATAATTCATATTGATATTGATCCGGCTGAAGTAGGGAAAAATATTTTGGTAGATATTCCCATTGTAGGTGATATTAAAAATGTATTGAAAAAATTAAATGAATATGTCTATAAAAAGAAAGAAACAGATTGGTTAAAAACAGTAGAAGATTTTAAGAGAAAATATCCGTTAAAATACAATAATAACGAAGAGTTAAAACCACAATATATTATGGAAACAATTAATAAAATTGCTAAAGATAATACAATAATTGTTACCAGTGTGGGGCAACACCAGATGTGGGCTGCTTTGTATTACCAATATACCGAACCTCGAACTTTTATTTCTTCAGGAGGTTTGGGGACAATGGGATATGGTTTTCCTGCTGCCCTTGGTGCAAAAATAGGTTGTCCTGAAAAAAAGGTGATTTGTATTTCAGGAGACGGTAGTTTTCAAATGAACCAACAAGAAATAGCAACCGCTGTTAATAATAATTTAGCTATTACCATGATTATTATGAATAATAGTTATTTGGGGATGGTAAGACAGTGGCAGGAATTATTTTTTAATAAGAGATATGCTGAAACTACTTTAAATGGTAACCCTGATTTTATAAAGTTAGTTGAAGCCTATGGAGGAACGGGAATAAGAGTGAATAAAAAACAAGAATTATATCCTGCTTTAGAAAAAGCTCTTTCTTTAGATAAATTTGTTTTAATTGATTGTCTTATACCTAAAGAAGAAAATGTATTTCCTATGGTGAGTCCGGGCTCACCCATATCTAAAATGATAGGAGTTGATAAATTATGAGGCATACTATAGCGGTTTTAGTTAAAGATCATCCTGGAGTTTTAGCGAGAGTAGCCAGTTTGTTTACTCGTCGTGGTTTTAATATCGAAAGTCTGGCAGTTGGTCATACCGAGGAAATCGGTATTTCCAGGATGACTATCATAGTCGAAGGAGATGAACGGGTTTTAGAACAAATAACCAAACAGCTTAATAAACTAATTGATGTGATTAGAGTTAAAGATATTTCTCCTCAAAATTCAGTTGAAAGAGAGTTGGCCTTAATTAAAGTAAATACCGGTTCTTTACTTATACGTTCAGAGGTAATGCAAACGGTAGATATCTTTAGGGCAAAAGTGGTTGATGTAAATAGCCAAATTATTACAATTGAAACAACCGGTACAGAGGATAAAGTTAATGCCCTAATTGAATTATTGCGTCCTTTTGGGTTGGAAGAAATCGTTCGAACCGGAAAGATTGCTTTATCTCGAGGAATAAATGCTATTCGTATATCTAAGGATTAAGAAAGGCATTAGATTTTTTATTCTGGTTAATTGTTTTGCAGATTAGTACAATGTTTAAACTTATTTAAAAAATTAAAATAGGAGGTTAAAAATGGCGAAGATTTATTACGAAAAAGATGTTAAAAAGGATTATTTGAAAGGAAAGACCATAGCCGTTATCGGATATGGAAGTCAGGGGAGAGCGCAGGCTCTTAATCTACATGATAGTGGAATTGATGTTGTTATAGGGTTATACGAAGGTAGCAAGTCCATAGAGTTGGCTAAAAAAGATGGCTTAAAGGCACTGAGTGTTGCTGAAGCAACTAAAAAGGCGGATGTAATACAGATTTTAATTCCTGATGAAATACAGAGTCGGGTATATCTTGAAGACGGAATAGAAAAAAATTTAAAAGAAGGCAATGTCTTAATGTTTTCCCATGGATTTAATATCCATTTTGGTCAAATTATTCCACCTAAAAACGTGGATGTAATTATGATTGCACCTAAAAGTCCTGGTCAAATGGTTCGAAAAATGTATGTTGACGGAAAGGGCGTACCTAATTTAATTGCTGTATTTCAGGATTACTCCGGAAATGCAAAAGATATTGCCTTAGCTTATTCTTGGGCAATAGGCGGAACCCGGGCTGGTGTAATAGAGACTACCTTTAAAGAGGAGACCGAAACTGACCTTTTTGGAGAACAGGCAGTACTTTGCGGAGGTGTATCCGCTTTGATTCAAGCTGGATTTGGTACTTTGGTAGATGCCGGATATCAACCGGAGATTGCTTATTTTGAGTGTTTACATGAATTAAAACTAATAGTTGATTTGATTTATAAAGGCGGAATCACTCATATGCGAGACTGTGTCAGTAATACTGCAGAGTATGGAGATTTAAAATCTGGCAAGAGAATTATAAACGAGGGAACTAAAAAAGAGATGAAAAAAATATTAGACGAGATTCAGAGTGGAGAATTTGCAAGAGACTGGCTTATCGAGAATCAGGTAGGAAGACCTTACTTTAGGGCTATGCGTAATAGAGAAGCAGGTTTTCTTGTTGAAAAAGTAGGGAAAGAATTACGCCGCATGATGCCCTGGATAGAAAACTAATATCGTGTTGTGTATCGCATTTAGTTAGATGGTTAGTTGGTTACCTGGTTAGCTGGTTAAAATACAGTAACAAGTAATATGTAATGAGTAATAAGATTAAATTTCTTAAATTATAAGAACAAGTACTTATTACACGTTACTTATCACATGTTACGCATTACATCACTTACTGGGTTAGCTGGTTGAGGAATGAGTATATTGAAGAATTAATACTAAACTAATTAACCAACAAACCAGTTAACTATCTAACTAAATACTAACGACTAATTTAATTGGCCAATCGGTGAATTGATAAATGAGGTGAATAATTTGCAAAATAGGGTAGCATTTCAGGGAGAGAGGGGAGCCTTTAGTGAAATTGCGGCTCTCAAATTTTTTAGAAACTCTATAGATCCTTTTCCTTGTAAAAGTTTTAGTGAGGTTTTTAAAAAAATAAATAACAAAGAAGCCAAATACGGCATTTTACCTATAGAAAATTCTCAGACCGGCGGGATAAATGAGGTCCATGACCTTTTATTACGTCAAGAATTATTTGCGGTGGGAGAAGTAAAGTTAAAGGTTGAGCATTGTTTGATAACTAAGGAAGAGATTGATTTTAAATTGATTGAAAGGGTGTATTCCCATCCTCAGGCACTGGCTCAATGCGAAGGTTTTTTATCAAAAAAATTACCCCATTGTCAGATAATTCCAGTGTATGATACGGCAGGGAGCGTTAAAATAATTAAAGAGGTAAAAGAAAATAATGTTGCAGCCATTGCGAGTAATTGGGCGGCAGAACTTTATGGTTTAAAAATTCTGGGTTCGGGGATTCAAGATAATAGATATAATTATACTCGTTTTTTAGTTTTATCAGAGGAAATATCTTCGGATCCTAAAAATAATAAAACTTCTATTATTTTTGCAGTAGTGAGCAAGCCCGGAGCGCTTTATCGCTGTCTTAAGGAATTTGCTTTAAGAGATATCAATTTAAACAGATTAGAATCACGACCTAGTAAAAGGGAACCGTGGGAGTATATTTTTTATACTGATTTTGAAAAAGGGTTACACGAGAAAGAAACTCAAGAAGCATTAAAATCTTTAGAGGAATGTACTACTTTTATTAAAATAATCGGGAGTTATTATTCCGAGTAAATGTTTCAAGATAAAAACGTTAAAGCGAAATAGGGGGGGGAAATAAGATGATAGATAATATAGTAATTTTCGATACTACACTCCGAGATGGAGAACAATGTCCGGGTGCATCACTTAATACTAATGAAAAATTGGAGGTAGCCAGGCAATTAGAGAATCTTAATGTAGATGTAATAGAAGCAGGCTTTCCTATTGCTTCGCCAGGGGATTTTGAAGGTGTGAAGCTGGTAGCTCAAACCATTAAAGGTTGTACCATTGCTGGTTTAGCTCGAACAGTAAAGAAAGATATTGAACGAGCCTGGGAGGCAATTAAATACTCCGAAAGTCCACGAATCCATACTTTTATTGCCACCTCTCCTATTCACATGAAGTATAAACTGCAGATTTCATTTGAACAGGTCTTAGAAGAGGCAGTTGAGGCGGTAAGATATGCCCGTAAGCTTTGTCCGGAAGTGGAATTTTCTGCAGAAGATGCCAGTAGGAGCGAGAATGAATTTTTATACAGAATTTTTGAAGAAGTAATTAAGGCTGGTGCCACTATAATAAATGTGCCTGATACAGTAGGATATGCCCAACCAGAGGAATTTGGCAGGTTAATAAAAGATATTAAAGAAAATGTCCCTAATATTGAAAAGGCAATTATTAGTGTTCATTGTCATAATGACTTGGGATTAGCTGTGGCTAATTCTTTAGAAGCAATAAAAAATGGGGCTACTCAAATAGAGTGTACTATAAACGGAATTGGTGAAAGGGCAGGGAATGCTTCTTTAGAAGAGATTGTTATGACTCTTCAAACTAGGAAGGATATTTATCACAAAGTTACCCGGATTAATTCCACACAAATATACCCTATTAGTAGATTGGTGAGCAAATTAACTGGCTTTACGGTTCAGCCTAATAAAGCGATAGTGGGGAAAAATGCTTTTGCCCACGAGGCAGGCATCCATCAAGCTGGGATATTAAAAGAGCGTACTACTTATGAAATTATGACTCCTCAATCAGTAGGTTTAGAAAGCAATAGTTTGGTTTTGGGGAAGCATTCAGGACGGCACGCCCTTAAAAAGAAGTTAGAAGAGATGGGTTATACTTTAGATAAAGAAAAATTAAATGAAGTGTTTGAAGAATTTAAGAGATTGGCAGATAAAAAGAAAGAGATTTTCATTGAAGATTTAGAGGCGATTGTATCTGAAGAGATAATAGGGGAAATCCCAGAGACCTTTAAATTGGAATATTTTCATATAAATACCGGTAATAGCACTTTACCAACGGCGACAGTAAGATTATTATACCAAGATAAAAAATTTGAAGATGCAGCTTGTGGAGATGGTCCAGTAGATGCTTCTTTTAAGGCAATAGATCGCATTACAAAATTTAAGGTAAAATTAGCAGATTACAATGTGCGGGCTTTAACTAAAGGCAAGGATGCTCAAGGAGAGGCGACCATAAAGATAAGGGATGAGGAAGGAAATATCTTTACAGGTAGAAGTACAAGTACTGATACTTTAGAAGCCAGCATAAGAGCTTATCTTAAGGCAGTAAATAGAATAGCTTATAATTCAGTTTCAGCTACTCATTGTTAGTTAGTTGGTTAGTTACCTGGTTAGCTAGTTGAGGAATGAGTATATTGAAGAATTAATACTAAACTAATTAACCAACAAACCAGTTAACCAGCTAACTAAGTGCTAACGACTAATTAAAAGGAAGTGATTGAAAATGAACAAGAAAATAGAAATAATGGATACTACTTTAAGAGACGGAGAACAAATGAAGGGTGTGAGTTATTCTCCCCAGGAGAAATTAACTATTGCCAAGATTTTACTGGAAGATGTAAAAGTAGATAGAATTGAAATTGCCAGTGCTAAAGTGAGTAAAGGAGAAGAACAATCTGTGGCCGAAATAATTGATTGGGCTAAAAAGTCTAACTGTGTAGAGAAGATAGAAATTTTGGGGTTTGTAGACAAGACAGAATCGGTCGATTGGATCTATAATTTTGGCGGAAAAGTAATGAATATCCTTAGCAAAGGATCGATGAATCACCTAAAAAATCAACTAAGAAAGACCAAAGAACAGCATGCTCAAGATATAAAAGAAACTGTTGCATATGCTAATAAAAAGGGGATTACTTGTAATATATATTTGGAAGATTGGTCTCAGGGAATGGTTAATTCTCGAGATTACGTTTATTATCTTTTAAATAGTCTTCAAGAAGAACCAATAAAGCGGTTTATGTTACCTGATACACTTGGAATTCTTTATTCTTCCCAAGTTTATGAATTTATTAAAGAAATTTTAGTAAGGTATCCCAATCTTAATTTTGATTTTCATGCCCACAATGATTATGGTGTAGCCACGGCAAATACTTTAATAGCCGTAGAAGCAGGGATAAAAGGAGTACATTGCACAGTCAATGGCATGGGTGAACGTACGGGAAATGCTCCCTTAGAGGAAGTGGTGGTTGGGCTTCACGATTTTCTTAAAATTAAAACAAGAATTAAAGAAAAATACTTATTTCATCTCAGTAAAACAGTTGAAGCTTTTTCTGGACAACGAATAGCTTTTAATAAGCCCATATGTGGTTCTAATGTCTTTACACAGACCGCTGGGATTCATGCAGATGGAGATAAAAAGGGCAATCTTTATGTTACCTCTCTTTTTCCCGAACGGTTTAACCGTAAGAGGCAGTATTCTTTGGGTAAATTAAGTGGAAAATCTAATTTAGAATACAATTTAGAGGAAATTGACATTGAACTTACTAAAGCACAAAAAAAACGTGTGTTAGAGAGAATTATTGAACTTGGTGATAGAAAAGAAACTATTACAGCAGGGGATTTACCTTATATTATTTCAGATGTTTTGGAAACACTTCAAGAAAAGACCTTTAGATTGGAATTATGCAATATAGTAACCAGTATGGAGTTAAAGCCTATTGCTGTAGTTAAATTGCTGTATAAAGATAAAGGAAAGGATAAAGAGATAGAATTAGAAGAGAGTGCCCAAGGAGATGGGGGATATGATGCATTTATGAATGCCATTAGAAAAATAGCAAAAAGAATAGATTATCCGTTGCCAACGCTTTTGGATTATACGGTTAATATACCTCCAGGAGGAAAAACAGATGCCTTAGTGCAGTGTACCATTACCTGGGGATGGCAAAATCATAAAACTTTTATTACCAAAGGGATTAACCCTGATCAAGTTTTGGCAGCTATAGAAGCAACCGAAAAGATGTTAAATATAGTTGCGTTGCAGAGAGAAAATAATAAGCATAGAGAATAAATAATAGGCGTTTAGTATTTTTCAGTTAAGAGAAATAAATATAAAAATAGAATTATAAAACTAGTAAAAATACGACGCGTTTGTAATTTGATAATATAAATATAGTTGAATTTGGAGAATTTATTTTATGACTGTAAAGAGAACTTATGAAGAAATTAATACCAAAATTAGAAACGGTAAGGCAGTAATAGTAACTGCCGAAGAAATTATTCCTATGGTTGAAAAAAAGGGCATAGAAAAGGCTACAGAAGAAATTGATGTGGTTACTACCGGTACTTTTGGGCCAATGTGTTCCTCAGGGGGAATACTTAATTTCGGGCATAGCGATCCTCCTATCCGAATGCAAAAAGTTTGGTTAAACGATGTAGAGGCTTATGCGGGATTAGCAGCAGTAGATGCCTATATAGGTGCTACCCAGCTTTCTGAAAGTAGAAGGATGGAATATGGAGGAGCTCATGTCATTGAAGATTTAATTTCAGGGAAAAAGATCAAATTAAAGGCTATATCCCAGGGTACAGATTGCTATCCACGACGGGAAATAGAAACTTATATAACTAAAAAAAGTATAAATCAGGCAATTTTATTTAATCCTCGAAATGGTTATCAAAACTATAATGTGGCAGTGAATACTTCTGAAAGAAAAATATACACCTATATGGGGATTTTACTTCCCGATTTAGGGAATGCAAGTTATTCTACCAGTGGCCAATTGAGCCCTTTGCTTAACGATCCTGAATTTACAACTATTGGTATAGGTACTCGAATATTTTTAGGTGGGGCACAAGGTTATATAGTTTGGGAAGGAACTCAATTTTATCCTCAAGTAATAAAAGATGAAAGTGGAAAAAGCATCCACAAAGGTGGAACATTGGCAGTAATCGGAGATTTAAAAGAGATGAGCACAGATTATATTCGTGCAGCAACTTTTAAAGGGTATGGAGTCACTTTGGTAGTAGGGATAGGAATACCAATTCCCATTTTAAATAGTGAAATAATGAAAAGTGTGTCTGTAAAAGACGAAGATATATGGACTGAGATAATTGATTATAGTTTTCCTCATTTAAAAAAGCCTTCTTTGGGCAAGATAAATTATAAACAATTAAGGGAGGGGAATATCACCATTCGGGGGAAAGATGTTCCCGTTTCTCCTCTTTCCAGTTATGCTAAAGCTCGAGAAATTGCCCAAAAATTAAAGGAAGAGATATTAAAAGGTGAGTTTTTATTACAAGAACCTATTCAGAAATTGCCTAAAGAGAATAAATTCAAACCTTTATTAGAAATTCATTAAAAGGGGTTCGATTCATCGAGCCCGTAAAGAACCGGGTCAGATAAATCCGGTCACTAATTTACTATATAAGTAGCAAGTGTTTCCTTAATAATATTACAATGATTTATCATTGCGAGCGATAGCGAAGCAATCTCAAGCCCTTACAAATTAAGGGATTGCTTCCCCTGCTTTCGCTGGGGCAGGCTTGCTTCGCTCCTCGCAATGACAGAATAAAATGTAAAGGAATGGTTTAAATGTTAAGCAAGAAAGTGATATTTACTTTTTCTCCTGAAAATGTAGAAAGACCGGTAACCTACCAGCTGATAAAAGATTATAACTTGTGGGTAAATATTTTACAGGCAAAATTTGAACCAAGTTTGGGAGGGAAATTAGTTTTAGAACTCAAGGGAGAGGCTAAGCAGATAGAAGAAGGCTTAAACTTTGTCAGGCAGATAGGTGTAGGAATTGAGCTATTAGAGCAAGAGGTAATCTGGGATGAGAAGAAATGCATTGATTGTGGAGCTTGTATCTCTATTTGTCCGACCGGTGTATTATCTTTAGACAAAGAAACTTTTAAGTTAAAGTTTGATTACGAAAAGTGTATTGTTTGTGGTAATTGTGTAGAGGCTTGTCCTTTAAAGGCAATTAAAGTCATTTTTTAAAAAAGATTAAAGTAAGCGAGAAGAAAAGCAATGATTTTTCCTCAAACTAATAAAATAGAATATAAAGAAAGGAAATATCGAAATTTAATTGAAGGAAAGGATTTAATCCCTTTTCAAGTAAAGGAAGCGGAAAGTGATCTATATATAAGGGCAAATCAAGAATTAAGTTTCTATACCCGACAGATGCTTTTAAACTTTAGAGGACAGATAGAGAATTATATAGATAGCCACCCTTTATTTAAAAGCACTCTTTTGCCCTATTCTCAGGATAAAAAGGCTCCCGAGATAATCAAGTCTATGATTCACACAACAGCCTTATGTGGAGTTGGGCCTATGGCTGCAGTGGCAGGAGCAATAGCTGAATTTGTAGGGGAAGAACTTTTAAATTATTCTTCAGAAGTAATTATAGAAAATGGTGGGGATATTTTTATTAAGAGTAATAAAGTGAGAAAAGTGAGTATATTTGCAGGGAGTTCTCCTTTTAGCCAGAGAATTATTTTAAAGATAGAGGCAAAAGAAAATTATATAGGGATTTGCACATCTTCTGGCATGGTGGGTCCTTCTTTAAGTTTTGGGAAGGCGGACGCGGTTACTGTAATTTCTGATTCTGTTTTAATTGCTGACGCCGCTGCTACAGCAATAGGTAATATAATAAAAACTAAAGAAGATATAGATAAAGGATTAATTTATGCCCAAAAGATAAAAAGGGTAAAGGGTGTAGTAATAATAAAAGATGATAAAATGGGTCTCTGGGGAGATATCAACTTTACTGTGGTAAAATAGAAAAAGATGATAAACAACCCTTTATGCATTTTTTGCCTTAAGATGAGATTTTGTGGGCTGATAGACTGATGAAGGCTGGGTGTGGATGATCTGCACTAGTAGGCTTTTCCTTAATAATATTACAATGATTTGTCATTGCGAGCGATAGCGAAGCAATCTCAAGCCTTGCAAATCAAGGGATTGCTTCCCCTGCTTTCGCTGGGGCAGGCTTGCTTTGCTCCTCGCAATGACAGAACGAGATGTAAAGGTATTTAGAAAACGAACTACTAGGTATACTATTGGATTGAGAATTGGTAAATTTAAAAATTAAACATTTTTTATCGAAAGGGGAAATACAAATATTATGCTTACTAATAAAAAAATTGCTATAATCGGAGTGGGCAAAATGGGGGAAACCCTGCTTAATAGTATGATTAAAAATAATTTAGCAAAGAAAGAAAATTTAAGCGGCAGTACTGCTCAAGAAGAACACGCAAAAGAGATAAGTAAAAAATATGACGTCAGGACTTATATTGATAATAAAGAAATGGTTTTAGGAAAAGATATAATTATTCTGGCTGTTAAACCCCAGATGATGAAGAAGGTAATTTCTGAAGTTAAAGAGGAGGTTACAGAAAGACAGTTAATAATATCCATTGCTGCGGCTACCAGTACTCAATTCATAGAGGAATGTTTGGAAAAGAATATTCCGGTAATCAGGGCTATGCCCAATACCCCTGCCTTAATCAATGAAGGTATGACTGTTCTTTGTCCGGGAAAGTATATTGATAAAAACCACATTCAGATGGCTATAGATATCTTTGGAGCAGTGGGATTAGTGGAGGTTGTTTACCGGGAAGAATTAATGGATGTAGTTACAGCCTTATCAGGCAGTGGGCCAGCTTATACTTATATAATTATTGAGTCCCTAACTGAAGGTGGAGTAAGAATGGGTTTACCTCGAGAATTGGCTCAAAAATTAAGTGCCCAAACCTTGTTAGGTGCAGCAAAAATGGTATTAAAAACAGGGATGCATCCAGCTTTATTAAAGGATGCAGTGACTACTCCGGCGGGGGTTACGGTAGATGGATTGATGGAGTTAGAAGATGGGGGGATAAGGGTGACTCTCATTAAGGCAATCAGCAGAGCTACCGAAAAATCCAAAGAACTTTCTCGGTAAAAAATTATTTAATAAATAGGGGGTTAAAACTGAGAAATATGATAAACGAAAAATACCATTTTTATGATAAACAAGTGGTTATTAAAAGTAATAGGGGAATTTGCCAGGACAGTGAAGAGTTGATAAAGAGTGAGTTATTTAAAAAAGTACTTCAAAAATATTTAAAATATTTGAAGAAAAAAGATTCTCCTCTATTAAGAATTTTTAAAGATATTCCCGAATCTATCAAAGAAGAGTTTATATTAAACAGTTTTCTTTTATTATGTAAAGATAGTAGCATAGAGGAGGTTTCTAAAACCAATTCTCAATTTGAGCTGCTTTTAAGAAATTCTTATCTTTTTCATCAATTTGTAGAGAGGTTATATGACTTCTGGCGGGACCATGAACGTTTTTTTATAAAATATGATCTAGAAGAGGAAGAAGGAGTAAAATCTTATAAAAAGCCTTACCGGGCTTTTAACCAAACTATTGAACAACTTAATCATTTAGTGAGAAAAACCTATCGGAATATTTGTGAAAATATAACTGGGGATCATCCGCGAATATACCGCCAGGTACCCGCTGGTTGCCAGGTTGGTCTTATTACTACCAGCATAGATTATCAGCTTCCTTCGGTTTATAAAAGAATAGTAAGAGATATTCCTCTTATTACTCAAATTTTAATCGAACCACCTCTTATTATTGATCCTTTAATGAATAAGAGAACAGGGCAATTTAGGAAAGTAGATACAAATCCCCTAGAGGATGTAAAAATAAATCCTCGAGATTGGCTTTGTTTTCCAGCAAGGGTTGGAGAGCTAATTATTTATTTCTATTTTTATAACAAATTTATTGGTCTGGGTACAGCACTGGCCAATCTTTTTGAATTAGCTCATGGTGAGGAACTTCTGAGGACGCCTGAGGCAATTTATCTATTTGGTGTCTCTTCCACTTCCTTACAGAAATATGGCAACCTTCCTACGGTTTTTCACGATGACGAGAAAAACAATCTTTTAGTAGCCGCGTTGCCTGCCCGAGATGAAATGGGATATTTTGGCTATATCAAAAAGATGATACTTACTCTACATAATATTGTAATGATGAAGAGAGGACGGTTACCTATTCATGGAGCAATGGTAAGAATTTGTTTAAAAAATGGAAAGTCTGCTAATCTGGTAATAGTGGGAGATACTGGAGCAGGAAAGTCAGAGTCTTTAGAGTCTTTTAGAGTTTTAGCTAAGGAATATATTCGCGATATGACTATTATCTATGATGATATGGGATCTCTGGAGATAACCGAAGAAGGAGAGATAAAAAGCTATGGTACTGAAGTGGGTGCATTTGTCAGGTTAGATGATTTGCAACCTGGCTATGCCTTTGGAGTAATTGATCGATCTATTATTATGAGCCCTCATAAGATTAATGCTCGAGCGGTCATACCTATTACTACTTTGCAGGAAGTATTAAAGGGGTATAAAGTAGATTATTTTCTTTATGCTAATAATTATGAAGAAGTAGATGATAATCATCCTATTTTTGAAGAACTTTTTTCAGCAGGAGATGCGCTTGCGGTCTTTCGAGAGGGGACTCGATTAGCTAAGGGGACTACAACAGAAAAAGGCTTGGTGCGCAGCTATTTTGCCAATATTTTCGGACCCTTACAGTATAAAGAATTGCATGAGAGGATTGTCCCAAGATATTTCAATAAACTATTTGAAAATAAAGTTAAAGTTGGCCAGTTAAGAACAAGGTTAGGTATTCCGGGATATGAACAAAAAGGACCAGAAAAGGCGGCTCGAGAATTACTAAAAATTATTAATGACTGATAATTTTTAAGTGGTAGTAGTTTAATTAAAGGGGGAGATAATCTATGGTAGATCTAAAGGAGTTGTCAGAGGTCCTATTTCGAGGTGATGTTTCCAGGGTAAAAGAAATTACTCTGAGAGCTTTACAGGAAAAGAAAGATCCTAAGGAAATTTTAGAGCAGGGCTTAATTAAAGGGATGGAGATTGTCGGAATAAAATTTAAGAACAATGAAATTTTTCTCCCTGAAGTATTATTGGCTTCTCAGGCAATGAATAGAGGGTTAGAATTACTTCAACCCAGGTTAACTAAAAGTGGAGTAAAAGCCGTGGGCAAAGTAGTAATCGGTACTGCCAAGGGCGATTTACATGATATCGGCAAGAATTTGGTGGCTATGATGTTAAGAGGGGGAGGGTTCGAAGTTATAGATTTAGGGATAGATGTCTCTCCTGAAAAATTTTTAAAAGCCACCCAGGAACATCTACCGGATATTGTGGGTATATCTGCTTTATTGACTACTACTATGATTGGTATGATGGATGTAATAACTATTTTAAAAAAAGCAGGCTTAAGAAATAAGATTAAAGTAATGGTAGGAGGGGCACCGGTTACCCAAGAATTTGCCGATGAGATTGGTGCAGAGGGATATGCCCCAGATGCTGCATCAGCGGTAGATAAGGCTAAGGAGTTGCTAAAAATTTTAAGGAGATAATTTAAAATGCTGATTATAGGAGAAAAGATAAATTCCAGCCGAAAAAATATTAAAGAGATGGTGGGAAGCAAAAACAAAGAGTTTATTCAAGAATTAGCTCGAAAACAGGTTGAAGGTGGAGCCCAGATGCTGGATTTAAATATTGGAACAATTAGAAAGAGTGAACCGGAAGATATGAGATGGTTGGTAAAGACAGTTCAAGAAGTAGTGAATGTCCCCTTGTGTATCGATAGCCCTAACCATAAGGCAATTAAGGAAGGATTGAAAGTTTATGATTGGAATAAGGGGAAAGCCTTGATTAATTCAGTAACAGCAGAGAAAGAAAGACTGGAGTTAATTTTACCTTTAGTTAAAAAATATCAATGCTCCGTAGTAGCTCTTACCATGAACGAACAAGGTATTCCTCAAGGCTCTAAAGAGAGATTTAAAATTGCTGATGAATTAATAAAAAAACTTACTGGCGAAGGAATTCCTATAGAAGATATATATATCGATCCTTTAACTTTACCGGTTAGTACTAATATTCAAAATTCTAATATTGCTCTGGAAACTTTAAGTAAAATTAAGGATTCCTATCCTGAAGTTAAAATAATTATAGGATTAAGTAATATTTCCTATGGGTTACCGGAAAGAAGACTGATTAATCGAAGTTTTGTAGTTTTAGCAATGGCTTGTGGTCTTGATGCGGTAATATTAGATTCCACTGATCAGAAGATAATGGCCTTAATTAAAGCAACTAACCTTTTGTTGGGTAAAGATGAATTTTGCGGGCAATATCTTCAGGCTTTTCGAGAAGGAAAATTATAGTTTTAAAGGAACAGGACGGTTCTCCGTTCCTTTTTAAAAAGGGAGATTGTAATTTTAGCTAAAGCAAAGAAAGGCGGATATAAAGTTAATGAATTTAAGAGAAAAATTAGCAGCGAATAAGTTTGTAGTAACAGTGGAGTTAGATCCCCCTAAAACTTTAAATTTAGAGAGAATTTTAACAGAAGTAAATAGTACCAACTTCAGAAAATTAGTGGATGCAGTAAACGTTACCGATTGTCCTTTGGCTAAATTAAGGATGAGTCCCATTGCTCTTTCTCATATTATTCAGGAAAGAATAGGGTTAGAAGCAATTTTTCATATAACTTGCCGAGATAGAAATTTGCTGGGTTTACAGGCAGAACTTTTAGGTGCATCTGCTTTGGGGGTAAAGAATATTTTAGCTTTAACTGGAGACCTTCCCGAGATGGGTGATTATACTAGGGCGACTGGTGTTTTTGATGTAGATTCTATAGGGTTAGTAAAGATGGTAAATAAGCTAAACAATGGATATGAATACAGTGGGAATGAGCTTAAGGATAAAACAGATTTTTTTATCGGGATAGCGGTTAATCCCACTGCTCAGGATTTAAAAAAGGAGATAGCACGGTTTGAGGAAAAACTATCTGCTGGGACTAACTTTGTGCAAACCCAGCCTATTTATGATATAGGGCTATTGGAAAGATTTTTAAAACTTACCGCTCATATTAACATCCCCAAGATTATCGGGATTATGCCCTTAAAAAGTTATAAGATGGTTGAATATTTAAATAAAAATTTGCCTGGCATCTTTGTTCCTCCCGAAGTAAAAGAGAGAATGAGGGGGAAGGATGTAGAGGAGGGAGTAAAGATATCCCGAGAACTTATTAGTAAAATACGTAAATTTAAAGAAGTAACCGGAATTCATATATTCCCTTTGCGAGATATGGATTTAGTCTGCCGTTTATTAAGTTAGTTAGATGGTTTTCTAGTTAGCTAATTAGATAGTTTAATACTAATAATTCATTAACTAATTAACCAGCTAACCAAGTAACTAACTAACGAATCAAGATAAAAGAGATAAGAGACGAGAGATATGAAGATAATAAAAGATATTAAATTAAATATAGATATAGAGGAAGTATTACGATACCAGGGATATAGCAAAAAAAGGGTTAAAAAACCTAATCAAAATATTTTAAGAATTACCGAAGAAGAAATTAATCGAGGATATGGTCTTTTCAAACCCCAGGGGATTTATCGCTTGATTAAAATTGATAATTTTATTTCAGAAGAAGAAATTGAATTAGATGATGGTCATATTCTTAAATTTACTAAATCTATAATTAAACAATTAAAGGGGGCAAGTCATTTGCTTGTAGGAGTGGTTACCATAGGAAATTCATTAGAAAAGAATGTTTCTGAATTGTTCTCTCAGGGAGAGTATCCTCGGGCATTGGCTCTGGATGCAGTGGGGACTGTGGCAGTCGAAGATTTTAGTCGGAAAGTTAGAAGGTTGGCGCGTCAGGAAGTAAAAGAGCAGGGCTTTAAAACGAGTAGGCATTTTTCTCCCGGTTATAGTGGTTGGGAAGTATCTCAACAAGAAATCATCTTTAAAAGTATTCCCGCTGATAATATCGGAGTAAGACTAACCAAGGGTTACATGATGTTGCCCCAAAAGTCATTATCCTGGATAATCGGAGCATGAGAAGAAATGATTATCTCTTCCGAAGAGGATAATAACTGCGGAAATTGTCAGTCTGAATACTGTAATTATAAATTTTAAATTTTATTATACAAGGAGAAGATAATGGGAAAAACAATTGTAGAAAAAATACTCTCAGCCCATACAGATACAGATAACTTTAAAATAGGAGATATAATTAAAGCTCGGGTTGACTTTGCCTTTGCCAATGATATCACTGCTCCTATAGCCATAAAATATTTTAAAGAAAGTGGTGCCAGACAAGTATTTGACAAAAAGAGAATTGGCTTAATCCCGGATCATTTTGCCCCTAATAAAGATATTAAATCTGCCGAGCAGTGTAAATTATTAAAAGAATTTGCCCGGGAATATGAAATAGAGAATTATTTTGAAATAGGAAAGATGGGGGTAGAACATGCCCTCCTACCGGAAAAGGGATTAGTTCTTCCCGGAGATGTGGTAGTGGGAGCAGATTCTCATACTGACACTTCCGGGGCCTTAGGTGCCTTTGCCATAGGGGTGGGCAGTACCGACTTAGCCGCTATTATGGCTCTTGGTGAGGTCTGGCTCAAAATACCTCCTACTCTTAAGTTTGTCTATTCCGGAAAATTAAATAAATGGGTAAGCGGAAAAGACCTGATCCTGTACACTATTTCTAAAATTGGAGTAGATGGTGCCAATTACAAAGTTGTGGAGTTTAGCGGAGAAGTAATTAAAAGGCTTTCTATGGATAATCGCTTTACCATGTGTAATATGGCTATTGAAGCAGGGGCTAAAACCGGGATTATCGAACCTGATGAGATTACTTTAGAATACCTAAAAGGACGAGCCAAAAGACCTTATCAGATTTATAAAAGTGATTCAGATGCTCATTATGAAAAGATTATAGAGATCGATGTTAGTGAGATTGAGCCCCAGGTGGCTTTCCCTCATCTACCGGAAAATGCTAAACCGATCAGTAAAGCAAAAGGGATTAAGGTTGATCAATCCATTATCGGTTCCTGTACTAACGGTAGGATAGAAGACTTGCGTATAGCTGCAGAAATCCTAAAAGGGCAACAAGTTCATCCTGAAGTCAGATTGATTATCATCCCCGCTACTCAAGGAGTTTATCTGCAAGCCCTTCGGGAAGGATTAATTGACATATTTATTTCTTCCGGAGCAGCGGTAAGTACTCCTACTTGTGGCCCCTGTTTAGGTGGTTATATGGGTATCTTGGCTAAAGGAGAAAGAGCCATTTCTACCACCAACCGAAATTTTGTAGGGAGGATGGGGCACCCTGAAAGCGAAGTATACCTGGCCAGTCCTGCCCTTGCTGCCGCCTCTGCCATTACAGGTAGAATAGCCAGTCCTGAGGAGGTGGAATAGAATGATAATTAAAGGCAAAGTTTGGAAATTTAAAGACAACATCGATACCGATGTAATTATCCCTGCCCGTTATCTTAATACTTCTCTTCCTAAAGAGTTAGCCCTGCACTGTATGGAAGACTATGATGCTGAATTTGTTAAAAAGATAGATCAGGGAGATATTATAGTGGCGGGTAGAAACTTTGGCTGTGGGAGTTCCCGCGAACATGCCCCTATTGCCCTAAAAGCAGCCGGAGTATCTTGTATTATCGCCCCATCTTTTGCCCGCATCTTTTTTAGAAATGCCATAAACATTGGTCTTCCCATCTTTGAATCCGAAGAGATTGCAGATCAATGTTCCGAAGGTGACCTCCTAAAAGTAGATACGGCAAAGGGAATAATAGAAAATATTAATAAAGGTAAAACTTACCAGTTAAATCCCTTACCGGCCTTTATCCAGAATATCATTTCCTTAGGTGGGTTAAGAGAATATGTCGAAGAAGAAGTAAAAAGGAGAAAAGGAGATGTATAACATAGCTTTGATTCCCGGAGATGGGATAGGACCGGAGATAATCAGAGAAGGTAAAAAGGTGATTGAGGCAGCCTCTAAGTTATTCACTATAGATATAAATTGGACTGAATATCCCTTTGGTGCCGAACATTACCTGAAGACCGGAGAATTATTACCCGATAGTGCCTTAAAAGAGATTGAAGGTATGGATGCTATCTATCTGGGAGCCGTCGGTGACCCTCGGGTAAAACCGGGCATTTTAGAAAAGGAGATACTGTTAAAAGCCAGATTTTACTTTGACCAATACATTAATCTGCGTCCTATCAGATTGTATAAAGGGGTTCCCTGTCCTTTGAAAGATAAGAACCCGGAAGATATTAATTTTTATGTAGTTAGAGAGAATACCGAAGACTTCTACATAGGAATCGGGGGAAGGTTTAAGGCCAGAGCCAACCAAGACCATTTGGAAGTATTAAGGAAACTGTATAAGGCTAAAATTCAGGTAGATTTCAATTTGGAACCAGAAGAAGAGTTAGCCTATCAGATCGGTTTAGTAAGCAGACCCGGAAGCCAAAGGGTAATCAAATATGCCTTTGAGTTGGCTCAAAAGAAGAACTTAAAAAGAGTAACTTCAGTTGATAAAGCCAATGTATTAACTGATATTTATGGACTCTGGAGAGAAGTATTTAAAGATGTTTCAACTCAATATCCGGACATAAAAACAGAATTTACCTTTGTAGATGCTATCACCATGTATTTTATTCAAAAGCCGGAATGGTTCAAGGTGGTAGTTACCCCTAATATGTTCGGAGATATTATTACCGATTTAGGGGCGATGATTCAAGGAGGTTTAGGAATAGCCGCCGGGGGAAATATAAACCCCGAAGGTGTTTCCATGTTTGAACCCATCCACGGTTCTGCCCCCGATATAGCCGGCAAAAACATTTCCAATCCTGTTGCTACCATACTGGCCGGGGCAATGATGTTGGACTGTTTAGGGGAAGCAAAAATAGCAAGAGTCATTGAGGATGCGGTAGAAAAGGTCTTAATCGAAGGAGAAGTTAGATCACATGATTTAGGAGGAAGTTCTTCTACTGTTGAGGTAGGAGATGAGGTAGTTAAAAAAGTCAAAGAAGTAATGTGCGTTGTCCAGGACATACTATACAATTTTTAAATTATATTTATTAGTTAAATTGTACTAAAATGTATTAATTCAAAAATATTTTATCTATTAATTTTTTTTATAGGAAAATAGGATAGGCGAAATGTCTGTCCTATTTTATTTTTTATGATTTATTAATCTTTATATAATTTTTAGTAGTATAATAAAAAAATATTAATAAAATTGTTGACAATAAACAATCGACATATTATAATTTAAAAAAATGCTTATTTTTTTAAATGGAAAGCAGATATTATGAAAGAATATTTTGAAAATTTAGGAAATAGTTTATCTCTTAAAGATAAAGCATATGAAAATATAAAATTACAAATTGTTAAAGGTAATTTAAAACCTGGGGAACGTCTACTTGAGGAAAAATTATCAAAGGTTATGAAGATAAGTCGGGCTCCTATTAGAGAAGCTTTTAATAGATTGGAAAAAGAAGGATTTGTTACCATTATTCCTCGAAAAGGAGCGGTAGTTTCCAATATTACTACAAAAGAAATAGAAAATATATTTGAAATTAGAGAAGCCATAGAGCCGTTAGCTGCAAGGAAATCTTTTAGTAAATTATCTATAACTGAGTTAGATAAAATAGGGAAAAAATTTGAAGAATTTATTAACAAGCATGTAGACAGCAAAAACAGAATACAATATTCAGAGCTTGACGAAAAATTTCATATCTATATTGTAAAAAATTGTGATAATGAAAAGATTATTGAATTATTGTCCAATTTTGAGGAACATGTGCGTTGGTTTAGAGCTTTTTACCCCAACAAATCTTCTTTTAATTGGTCTATCAAGGAGCATTTAAAAATTATAGATGCTATAAAAAATAATGATAGGGAATTGTTTATTAAAAGATTAATTCAACATTTAAGATCGTCTAGACAACGCTTGCTTAGCGAGATTGAATACTGGCGTTTGCAAAAACAAAATCAAATATAGAATATTGCGCGGGATAAATGTCATTTTTCACTAATATATTTTAATACAAGAGAAACAAAATGAATATAAAAAATAATTACATAAATTCATAATTAAAGGAAATAAAATTTATGTAAATTTTTAAAAATTAATAAAAAAGGAAGGAGATTAATTTTGGAAGAACTTTATAAAAATATGTATAAGATGATGAAAAGAATTAGAGTTTTTGAGAAAAAAGCATTGGACCTTCATTCTAAAGGGAACATGCCAGGCCTTCTTCATTCTTATATAGGTGAGGAAGCAATAGCAACAGGATTATCCTTAAACCTTCGTCTTGAAGATTATGTTACAAGTACTCATAGGGGACATGGACATAGTGTTGCTAAAGGATTAGATCTTGGAAAGATGATGGCAGAGCTTCTTGGAAAAGCAACAGGATATAATAAGGGCAAAGGGGGTTCTATGCATGTGGTTGATATGAAAAGTGGTCTATTACAATGTAACGGTATAGTAGGAGGGGGTATAGCCATAGCTACTGGAGCAGGTTGGACTATTAAATTACAAGGTTCTGACTTAGTATCTGTTGCTTTTTTTGGTGACGGAGCTATGAATAGAGGATCTTTTCATGAAGCTTTAAATATAGCATCAATATGGAAACTTCCCGTTATATATATATGCGAAAACAATCGATATGCTATTTCAGCTCCTTCATCTGAGTTTATAGCTGTTGATAAGCTTGAGAAACGCGCTGTGGCTTATAATTTACCTGGCTATGCAGTTGATGGTAATGATGTAATAGAAGTGTACGAAAAATCAAAGATAGCTATAGAGAATGCAAGAAATGGAGGAGGTCCTTCTTTATTGATATGTCATACTTGTAGACAGAGAGCCCATGATGAAAGCGATCCTCAGATTTATAGAAATAAAGAAGATATAGAAAAATGTAAAAGGAGTGATCCTATTCCTAGATTTATTTCCAAAGCATTGGAAAATAGCTGGTTAACAGAGAACGAGATGGAAATCATAGATCAAAACATAGAAAAGGAAATTGCATATGCAGCTGAATTTGCTTTAAATAGTCCGCTGCCTAACCCAAAAGATGCATTAAATGATGTTTTTGTTGAGGAGGTAAATTGTGATGAATAATGAAATAACTTATGCAGAAGCCTTAAATCAAGCTCTAAAAGAGGAAATGACTAGAGATAAAAAAGTAGTTGTTTTAGGCGAGGATGTTGGAAGAATAGGAGGAAATTTCGCAATTACTAAAGATTTATATAACATGTTTGGGAAAGAACGAGTTAAAGATACTCCAATATCCGAAGATGCTATAGTTGGAGTTTCTCTTGGTGCCGCATTAACTGGTTTAAGACCTGTGCCTGAGATAATGTTTTCTTCGTTCTTAGGTTGTGCAATGGAAGAAATATGGAATCAAGTGTCAAAAATTAGATATATGAGCGGTGGGCAAGCTAAAGCACCTCTTGTAATTAGAACAATAAACGTTTTGGGCCGTTCCACGGCTGCACAACATTCAGAACGGCCAGAGGCATGGTTTATGCACATGCCAGGTATTAAAGTAGTTATTCCCGCAACACCATATGATGCTAAAGGGTTGCTTAAAAGTGCAATTAGAGATGATGATCCGGTTTTATTTTTCGAACACGCATTATTATATTATAAGTTTAAAGAGGAAATCCCTGATGATGAGTATTTAGTCCCAATAGGTAAAGCTGCAATAAAAAAAGAAGGAAGTGCAGTAACAATTGTTACTTACTCAATTATGCTACATACTGTTTTGGAGGCCGCTCAAAAGTTAGCCAAAGAAGGGATAGATGTAGAAGTTATTGATTTAAGAAGTCTTGTTCCTTTGGATAAAGAAACAATATTAAGTTCAGTTAAAAAAACAGGAAAATTATTAGTTGTTTCTGATGATTATGTAACTTGTGGCGTTGGGGCCGAAATAGTTTCTTTGGTAAGCGAGAATATTTTTGAATCGCTTGATGTATCTCCTGTAAGAATTGCATTTCCGGATGTTCCTGTTCCATTTAGTCCAACATTAGAACAATTTTTAATGCCAAAAGAGGAAAATATTATTCAAGCAGTTCATAATATTCTCCGAAAATAGTAATATTTTTGGAATGAATTAAAATTGTTATATATTCTTTATTTTAATATTTATATATGGAGGTAAGACATTTGTGAAAATATTATGGCAAAATAATTCATCTGAAATGATAACAGGCGAAGATAAAATGGAAACTATCTGGGATGGTTTAAAAAAACTTTATGTGAAAGTAACTTCACCAGGAACAGAGATTAAACTAGAGCATTTAAGTGTTTCAACAAATTATGTACGTTCCTTTTATGCAGAATTTTATAATAATATCGGTATTATAGAGAAAGTAATTCAAGCAGAAGAACAAGGGTTTGATGCAGTAATATTAGGTTGTATGTCTGATCCTGGCATTTGGGAAGCAAGAGAAGCAGTAGATATTCCAGTGGTAGGCGTGGGTGAATCCGCATACTTAATTGCACAACTTTTAGGGATCCGATTTGCAGTTATTACTGTTGATGAAAAAATTATTCCAAACATGAAAAAAAAGTTAAATCTCTATGGGTTTTCAAACAGAGCTATTAGTAAGCCTATAAGAGCTGTTAATCCCCCTTTTACAACCAAAGAATATATTGATGGTTTTGAAGATCCTTATAAATACATTATTCCTAGATTTGAAGAAGTTGCTCATGAATGTATTAAGGATGGAGCTGATGTAATAATTGCAGGTTGTGGTTATATAGGGCCAATGTTAACGATTAGTGGTTATACTAAAATTAAAGGAACAGAAGTTCCTATTGTTGATGGAGGTACGGCTGCAATAAAATTAGCTGAGTTATTGGTTGAAATGAAAGAGAAAGTGGGAGTTTCAAAAAGTAAACATTCTTATTTTGCTCCACCTCCCAAAAGTGTTATCAATAAAATAAGAAAGCTATATAAATAATTTAGACTATTATAACTTTGCTTTGAGGAGGAATAAATATGAAAGAAATTGTTATGCCGCATATGGGAGTAGTTGTTGAAACAGGTAAAATAGTTAAATGGCTTGTAGAAGAAGGTGATTTTGTAAAAGAAGGTGACTCTCTATTTGATGTTGAAACAGAAAAAGTTAATATTTCTATTGATTCCAAATACACAGGAACTATTTTAAAAATAATTTACAGGGAAGGAGATGTTGTTCCTGTGGGTGAAACTGTAGCATTGATAGGTAATAAAGAAGAAGTTGATAATTTTGCTCTGGAAAAAGAATCTGATACTCCAGAGAACTCAATATCCGAACCCGTGGTCAAAACATATGAAGTTATTGCCTTAAATAATATTAAAAAAATTACAGCCCAAAAAATGGAAGAAAGTTGGAGAAGTATTCCTCAATTTAGTATTTCTTCCAAAATAACAGCAAATAATCTTATATTATACAAAAATAGTCTTTCTAATAAATATCCTAAAATTACTTATTCTGATATATTTATTAAACTTGTTGGAGAAACATTACAAGAACACTCATATCTTAACGCTTCTTTCGTTGGAAAAGAAAATAATTTAAGTATAAAACTATTTAAAGTTATTAATATAGGTCTTGCTGTAGATACGCCACAAGGTCTTATTGTAGTGACTTTTAAAAATGTTACTAAAAAAAGTATTAATGAAATAATTAATGAAAGAACTGAACTTATAAGGAAGGCGAAAAATAATTCTTTGAACTTGGAGGATGTTAGCGAGACAACTTTTACTATCAGTAATCTTGGTATGTTTAAAAGTGTAGATAAATTTTCGGCTATAGTTAATCCTCCACAAAGCGCTATTTTAGCAGTTGGGAAGATTACGGAAAAGAAAAACCTTAAACATAGTTATTTGTGGTTAACTTTATCATTAGACCATAGAGTAGTAGACGGTGCAACTGCCGCAAGATTTATGGATTCTTTAAAAGAGAAAATAGAGGGAATTAGTATTGATAAAAATGGCATTGGATTAAAGGTAAAGTAATATGGATAGTGTTTTTTTTCAGCAATTAATAAATGGATTATCTATGGGTTCTATATATGCTCTAATAGCTGTAGGTTATAGTATGGTTTATGGAATTTTAAATATGATTAACTTTGCTCATGGAGAAATTTATATGTTAGGCGCTTATATGATGTATGCCTGTCTTTTATCGAAATTAGGTATATTCGGATCTATATTAATTTCTATGACCGTTTGTGCAGTATCAGGAATGGCTATAGAAAGGATAGCATACAGGCCTTTAAGAAATGTTAGTAGGATAATTCCTATTTTAACTGCTCTTGCGGCTGCGCAAGTAGTTAGAAGTATAGTTATGATTATATGGGGATCTGAACCATTAATTTTCCCACCCATTTTTAATAATGAGCCAGTTGCTTTAAATTCTAGTGTAAAATTTTTTCCATTACAAATTTTAATTATTGGAATAATGATAGTAACATGGTTATTTTCTTTGTGGTTCTTCAAATATACCAAGATAGGTAAAGCTGTTAGGGCTGTATCTCAAGACCAAAAAACTGCCTGGCTTATGGGGATACAAGTAAATAGAATGGTTTTATTTGTATATGCGTATGGTTCTATTTTGGCAGCGATAGCCGGAGTTCTTGTCGCCAATTACTATATTCTTATTTTTCCTTTATTGGGATTTCTTGGTACTATGAGAGCCTGGACTGCTGCAGTTCTTGGTGGTATAGGTAACTTGACAGGAGCAATAGTAGGTGGTCTTCTTTTAGGTTTAGCTGAAAGCTTTACTATGGGATATATATCAACTGGTTATAGGGATGCTGTTACTTTCATAATTTTAATAGTAGTTTTACTTGTAAAGCCGACAGGTTTATTTAAAGGAAGAGGGCAGAAAGTCTAATTTTTAAAAGGATATACATGGATGAAAAATAAAGATTTTTATAGTTACATTATTATGGGATTAATTTTTATACTAATACCATTATTTATTAAAAATAGTTATATTATTCATATTTTGAGTATGTTTTTTATGTTTAGCATGTTAACTTTTGGTCTAAATTTAATAACTGGTGTAGCAGGACAGTTTTCTATAGGTCATGCTGGTTTTTATGGAGTTGGAGCTTATATAGCTGCTCTTATAGCTACAAAAGTAGTAGTAATACCATACTTATTAGAACTCATATTAAGTGCTGTTGGTGCAAGTATATTTGCCATACTTGTTGCTTCTTCTTGCTCAAGAGTAAGTGGAGATTATCTGGCTATCGTTACCTTAGGGGCAGCAGAAGTGTTCAGGTTAGTGTGTGTAAATTGGTCATCAGTTACTGGTGGACCAATGGGTATTGCAGGTATTCCCTATCCACATATATTTTCATTTATTATTGATACCGAAGTTAAGTTTTATTATTTAGGGCTTATATACTTTTTTATTATTTTAATATTTTGTAATTTAATTTTAAATTCAAAGTATGGACGTGCATTTAGGGCTATTAGGGAAGATGAAATAGCAGCGGCTTCCATGGCAATACCTGTATTAAAATATAAAATATTAGTTTTTTTCATTGGAGGGTTTTTTGCGGGGATAGCAGGCAATTATGTTGCTCATCTTTTAAGGTTTGTAAGTCCTGATAATTTTACTTTAGGAGAGTCTATTTATTTAGTCGAAGCTATAATTTTAGGTGGTTTAGGCAGCCTAACGGGTTCTTTTGTAGGTGCAGGTATAATGTTGTTTCTCACAGAATTTTTACGGGTTGCTCCGGCTGCTTGGAGAATGCTAATTATTGGAGTACTTATTATAGTAGTTATGATTAAAATGCCTGAAGGAATTATGGGAAAGAAAAATATTAATTTAATTTATAAAAGTTCGAAGAAGGGTTTTTCTAATGGAACAAGTAAATAATAACTATATTATGAAAATTATAGATATTCATAAATATTTTGGAGGAATTAAAGCTCTTAAAGGTGTTTCTTTTGAACTGTCTAAAAATAAAATTACTGGTTTAATAGGACCTAATGGTTCTGGTAAAACTACACTTTTTAATGTAATAACAGGATTGTATCAACCTTCAAAGGGCGAAATATTATTTAATGGAATAAATATTATGGGTAAAAAAGTTCGTGATATTGCTGGGATGGGAGTAGGAAGAACCTTTCAAAATATAAAATTATTTGCGGATTCATCAGTATTAGAAAATGTAATGGTGGGAGAACATCGACTACTTGATAAAGAAAAACTATTGGATGTATTTTTAAATACATCCAAATTTAGACAAATAGAAAAAGAAGCGGTTTTTAAAGCTCAGGAAATAATTCAATTTGTAGGTTTGTCCAATAAAAGAAGGGAATTTGTTAAATCACTTTCCTATGGAGAACGTAAGAGAGTAGAGCTTGCTCGCGCACTTGCTACCAATCCTAAATTATTACTTTTAGATGAACCTGTTGCAGGAATGAATGAAGAAGAAATTTTATTTTTGTTTGATTTAATTGAAAAATTGCCCGAAAAAGGCATAAGCGTGTTGTTAATAGAGCACCATATAAGATTCGTAGCTAAATTAGCAAGTCATATAGTTGTGTTAGATCAAGGTGAAAAAATTGCAGAGGGAAAACCTGATGAGGTTCAGAAAAATCCATTAGTTATCGAAGCTTATCTTGGGAAAGGGGCAGAAAATGTTGCTTAAAGTAGAAAATTTAGTTGTTTATTATGGAGCGGTAGAAGTTCTCCATGAGGTTTCTATTTCTATAAAGGAAGGTGAAATAGTAGGAGTTCTTGGTCCAAATGGAGCAGGTAAAACTACCTTGTTAATGACTATTAGTGGTATTTTAAGACAAAAAAAAGGTAAGGTTTTATTTGAGGATAAAAATTTAATAAAGGTATCATCGGCTGATGTTGTAAAGATGGGGATAGCTCATTGCCCGGAAGGTAGACATGTATTTCCTGAACTTACTGTGAAAGAAAACTTAGAGATAGGAGCTTATATTCGTAAAGATAAGGAAATAGTTAAAAAAGACATAGAAAATATGTTTGAAAAATTCCCCATTCTTGGAAAAAGACAAAGCCAGCTAGCTGGAACATTGAGTGGCGGAGAACAACAGATGCTTGCGATTTCCAGAGCTCTTTTGTCTAAGCCAAAACTTTTACTATTAGATGAACCTTCTCTTGGCTTAGCTCCCATAATAATAGAAGAAGTTTTTAAAATTATTAAAGAAATACATAATGATGGTGTATCCATATTAATAGTAGAACAAAATGCTAGAATGACTTTAAATGTTGTTGATAGAGCATACATTTTAGAATCAGGAAAAATCAAAACTCAGGGCTCTTCTTTTGATCTTAAACGCAACGAAAACGTAAAGAAAATATATTTAGGCATAGATTAATGATAAATATTAAGGGTAAGATTTTACTAGACGGAAAACAGAAAAAATATTCTAAAAAAGGGAGGTGAGATTTAAAATATACTGAGTTGTTAAAAAATTTAAAGTTTTAAGATTTTTTAATTAAATCAAGTAGAGTTGTTTTTTAGAATCGATTTAAATTTAAGGAGGTAGAAAATGTATAAAATTAAAAATTTATGGATAATGGGATTAATACTAATTTTATGTTTAAGTTTCTTTAGTAATATATTTGCTGCTGAAAAATATACGATTGGAATAGCAGCACCTTTTACTGGAGACGGAGCCATGTGGGGAGAAATGGCCAAAAAGGGTGTGGAGCTTGCCTTGAAAGAGATTAACAGTGAAGGCGAAATTGAATTAGTAGCCATATACGAAGATGATAAGGCAGTGCCTATGGATGCATCCCTTGTAGCTCATAGATTAACAGAGAATAAAAATGTGATTGCAGTTTTAGGTCACGTTAATAGTTCATGTTCAATTGCGGCAGCACCCATATATGCACAGGGGAATTTAGTAATGGTTACTCCTTGTTCCACTGCCTATAAAGTTACACATATGGGCTTAAAAAATGTGTTTAGAATTATTACCACTGATGATATTCAGGCTCCTCAAATGGCAGATTTTATAAGTGACGAATTAAATATAAAAAATGCTGCTGTAATATACGAAAATTCGGATTATGGTAAAGGCTTAGTAGAAGGATTTATTCCGCAATTAGAGAAAAAAGGCGGCAAAGTATTGGGATTAGAGTCGTATGTTCCTAATGTGGATAAAGATTTTAGCTCTATAATAACTAAATTTAAAGGAACAAATGCGGAAGCTCTTGTTATAATGGGTAATTATAGCGAAGGTGGATTGATCACTCGTTGGGCAAGAAGTCTTGGATGGGATGTTCCAATTATTGTAGCAGCAGGCTGCTATCAACAAAGATTTATTGATATAGCATCAGCTAAATATGCAGAAGGGGTAATGGCATTTACATATTGGCTTGCTGATTACCCAGATCCAGTAACACAAAAATTTGTAACAAAATTTAAGGAGACCTATAACGCAGACCCCAACGAACAATCTGCTTATTATTATGATGATGTTTATCTGATTGCTCAAGCAATAAAGCAGGGTGGAACTACCAGAGAAAAACTATTAGAAATATTGCCAAGCATAGAATATAAAGGCGTTACAGGCCTATCAAAATTTAACGAATATCGTGATGTACCTTATAAATTGCAAATGAAAGCCGTTGTGAAGAATGGTAAATTTGTTGCACTTGCTGATTAGTAGGATGGTAAAACTAAATATAATTTCCTGAATAATATAAATATATCCGTTTATACAACTTGAAAAATAGACTTTTTATATTGACAGGATTGATAATAAAAAGCACTTTATATTATATTATTATATATAAAGTGCTTTTTATTATTTACATAGAAATTTTGTTAATTTTTATTAATAGTGAAAAATTGTAAGATATTAAAGAGGATAATTTTTATTATATTAAATATATAATATTTTTTCTTCTAACTACCCCACTAAAGTTTACACTAACTCTAAAAAGTGTAATTAATCTGTGATATTGTCACCTTAAAATTAATCAGTAATAATGTCACTATGGAAAAGGTGAGATATCTAATGACCAAAAAAGAATTAGTAAGAGTTCATGTCATCAAATCCCTAATTGAGGATAAGATGACCAGCAGGGATGCTGCGGAGGTTTTAAGCCTCAGCGAACGCCAGATAAAACGTCTAAAGGCAGGTGTTAAAAAAGATGGCGAGGTGTTTGTTATCCACAAAAATAGAGGCCGTAAACCTAAGCATACTATCCCTGGTGAGATAAGAGACAAAATTGTTTTTCTTACTAGAAATAAATATGAAGGGGTAAATTATACCCATCTTGCAGAACTTTTAAGAGAACACGAAGGTATTAGCATTAGTCAGTCTTTTGTATCCAGAATCCTTAAAGCCAAAGGTATCAAAAGTCCCAGAAAACACAGGCCACCTAAACCTCACCGCACGAGAGAACGTAAGCCTCAAGAGGGACTTTTATTGCAAATGGATGCCTCTCCTTATGAATGGATACCCGGCATAAAATGTTCTCTGCATGGGGCGATAGATGATGCCAGAGGAAATATAACCGGCCTTTATTTCTCTGAGAATGAATGTTTAGACGGCTATTTCGCGGTTAAAAGACAGACCATTTTAGAATATGGTATACCGATGAGTATTTATGTAGACCAACATACTATATTTAAGGCACCCAGTAATACCAAACTTACTATTTATGATGAGTTGGAAGCTAAAACTTTTGCTTATACCCAGTTTGGTAGGGCCATGCAGGAACTTTCCGTGGGGATAGTTTATGCTCGTTCTCCTCAAGCTAAGGGTCGTATCGAAAGGTTATGGGAAACCTTACAGGATCGGTTAACCTTAGAGCTGCGTCTTGCTGGTATTAAATCTATTAAAGAAGCAAATGCCTTTCTTCCGGGATTTATCAAAAGGTTCAATGCCCGTTTCGCGGTAGTTCCCCGAGAGCCACAGTCTGCTTACCGGCCTTTAGAGGAACATATTAATATAGATTATATACTGTGTAGGAAAGAGACTCGGAAAGCCAGCCATGGCTCTACTTTCTCTTTTGGAGGACAAACCTACCAGTTAAGTAAAGATAACAAGGTAATATCTATACCTAATAAAGCTGCCATTACCGTATTGACCAGCCCTAGATTCGGTATGCGGGCAGAATATAAGGGTGGTGTTTACGAAGTAAGAAAGGCGATTAAGCCTGCTAAAGTTATACCTAAGAAAGATAAGGTTAGAAGGTTCATAAAGGTTAAAGACGACCATCCCTGGAAAAACGGCAGTCTAGAACCTAACTTCACTTACGAAGAAAGTGATAGGGAACTCGTTGCCGCTATCTATGACCCCAAAGGTTGGGAGTAGATAGCATATCTGCCAGGGGGCACCTTTTTCCCTGGCAGATCCCGGATGGTATGAGTTAATTTGATTTAAACTAATCCGCCCATAGAGAAGGCTAATAAAGTTTTTTGTTTCTTCCATCTTTTTTATTATCATTTTTGAACTTAAAGGTGACATTTTCACTGACTATTGACAATAATTTTCTAAAAAGTTAACCAAAGGTGCCAGGCACCTTTGGTTAACTTTTAATATACCTTAATTAAGATGATAAAAATTTTTTCTTTTCAATTTCTCTGGTCGCTATTAAATCTATATTCTTATTTAATAAATTTGAAGCGACTATCTGCCCAATTTTAACAGGGGCATCCACTTTAATTTGCTGAGTAATCTCTCCAATTTTTTTTAAATATTTTTTGGGAATAGGAACGTGAGTCTTTACGCTTACCAAAGAAAAATTTCCGTTTTCTATCAAAACAGAGCCGGTGAATACTCGTAAGGGATTAGTAATTTCGTTTTTTACATATTCTTTTCCTTTAGGACATTCGTGCCCTTTAATATTTTTAATATTTGCTCCCTCATATTCTACTGATATTCGACAACTATTAGGACAGATTATACAGACAAATTCTCTCTCCATCATTAGACCAACTTTACCTTTAATGTTTTTATACCTGCTAATTCCGAAAAGGATAATTTTACTCTGATCATCTCTGCAGGGTTTACTCGTCTTAAGAATTTCTTCTTGATTACTTTTTTACCATCTTCAAATACTAAAACCTTCTTTTCTCCTGGCTGATTAACCCGAAAAGAAAAGATAGTATCTTTTACCCTAATCAAGGTTTGGGGAAGTACATATCTTAAGCCTTTTTCTAATTCTACTTTAATCTCCCGCTCTTTATTTAATTTTCCTTCGAGGTATTCTACTACTCCTTCAACTATATATTCAGCTTCCAAAGATACATTATCCACGATATCGTGTACCTGTAGAACATTCCCACAGGCAAAGATACCCGGAACATTGGTCTGGCCCCTCTCATCGACTTGCGGCCCTCCGGTTATGTTGTCTAAAACTATACCTGCTTCACGAGAGAGCTCATTCTCCGGAATTAAACCTACAGATAAAAGTAGAGTATCACAGGCTATCTTCCTCTTGCTCCCCTGGACAATTCCTCCTCTTTTGCCTAATTGGACAATAGTAACACCTGATAAGCGCCCATTTCCCTGGATATCCACTACGGTATGACTTAATAAAAGAGGTATATCAAAATCATACAAACATTGATTAATATTCCGGGGAAGACCACTACTGTAAGGGAGTTTTTCTACCACCATTATTACCTCTGCACCTTCTAAGCTTAGACGACGGGCCATAATCAAACCGATATCTCCTGAGCCTAAGACTACTATTTTTTCTCCTACCATATAATTCTTTAAATTAATTAATTCCTGAGCTACTCCAGCAGTATAGATACCAGATGGTCGAGCACCCGGTATATTAATAGCTCCTCGGGTTCGCTCACGGCAGCCCATAGCTAAAATAATTACCCGGGCTCGATAATGCTGCAAACCTTGACTATTTACCACTGCTACTTCCTTTTGAGGAGTTAAGCCAACTACCATACTATTTAATAAAAAAGGGATTTTTCTATTCGCTACCTTATCAATATATCTTTGAGCATATTCCGGACCGGTCAAGGAAGTATTAAACTTTTCCAGTCCAAATCCATCATGAATACACTGGTTTAAGATACCCCCTAAATAGTCTCTCCGTTCGATAATTAGAATATCCTCTATCCCTTTTTGGTGACAGGTAACTGCTGCTGCTAAACCAGCAGCTCCTCCTCCAATGATAATAACTTCTTTTTCTTGCATGATTCATTTTCCTTATTACTTCTATACCCGACTAACAGATAAGAATTATTTCCTTTTAAAGTAATTTCCTGAGGACTAAGTTTAAAAGATTCTCTTAATATTTCCATAATTCTGGTCTGACAATATCCTCCCTGACATCTGCCCATCATAGCCCGAGTACGATATTTAATAGAAATCAGACTTCTTGCCCCCAAAGGATTATTAGCTGCCTCTAATATTTCTTTTTTAGTAACTTTTTCACAACGACAGACTATTTCTCCATAATCAGGGTCTTGTTTGATTAAGGTTTTTTTAGTCTCTTCATCCTGCTCTTCAAATCGTAGAATTCCTTTTCTAATAGGATTGAAGCTGGGATCAGAATCTAATCTTTCTTTTATATTAATAATTTCGACTACTCTTTTAGCAATCGGCTGGGCAGCGGTTAAACCGGGGGATTCGATGCCAATTAGATTGATAAAATTATCGACTTTATCACTTTCCTCTATTACAAAATCCCAATATCCCCCCTCAGAAGAGGGAGCCTGCTTGGCTCGAAGGCCAGAATAACTACGAATGATATATCCGGGCGAAATTAAAGGCAAAAATTTTCGGGCTTCAGAAGAGAGCATTTTCATCACCGAGGAGGTTACTGAAAGATTATCTTTACTTTTAATATATTCACTACTTGGACCTATCAAAATATTACCATCAATAGTAGGAGTAAGATGGATTCCCAGTCCGCCAGCTCCGGCTTGAGGAACAGGATAGATTAGGTGATTTATCAACCAGGAGACATTTTTATCTAATATATGGTATTCTCCCCGGCAAGGGTAAATTCGATATTTATCTGTTTCCACCATGTGAGCTACTCTATCGGAGTAGAGACCAGCACTATTAATTACATAATAAGAGCTAAATCTACCCCGATTGGTATTGATTCTAAAATCAGAATTTCTTAACTTAGCTATACTTTTTACTTCGGTATTCAAAAAGAAAAATACTCCATTATCTTGAGCATTTTCTGCTAAAGCGATAGTTAATAAATAAGGAGAGGTAATTGCAGTTTCAGGAGAATAGAGAGCAGTTACTCCCCTAACATTAGGCTCTAATCTTTTTAATTCGTTAGAATCAATAATTTGTAAGCCCTCTACTTTATTCTTTTCTCCCTGGGTCTTTAACTTTTTTAATTCCTCTATTTCTTCTTTTCTCTGAGCAACTACCACTTTTCCTACCTTCTTATAAGGAACATCAAGTTGACGACAAAGTTTAGCAAAAGACTTATTTCCTTCTACACAAAATTCTGCCATTAAAGTCCCTGGTTTATTATTAAAACCAGCGTGAATTACTCCACTATTTCTACAGCTTATTCCCCAACTAACATCATCTTCTTTTTCCAAAACTGCAACATTAACTTTGTATTTAGATAATTCCCGGGCAATAGCACAACCCACTACACCACCACCGATTATAACTACATCATAATGATTATTTATTGCTTTCACTTCAGTTTTCTCTTTTTTATATATATTTCAAATATTGTTAGTCGACTGTAAAAGAATTAATTTTGTTTTTAATTATAACATCATTTTTTGAATTTAATAAAATAAATTTTCTCTGCTAAGCTTATATTTTAATAATACTTTCTTTGGTTAGTAATAAGACATATAGCAAGAGAAGGATTGCAAAAAATATAATAAAAAGGGGTAGACT
>DMCY01000064.1:17279-20782 GCA_003451675.1 Candidatus Atribacteria bacterium | reverse complement strand
TGCAATTTTGAGAGAAAAACAGATAAAAGCGGGTTCAAGGAACAAGAAGATTGAATTAATTAAAGAAATTAATCCTGAATGGAAAGATTTATACAATAAATTATAAGACATGTCATTGCAAGAAAGATTAATATAATTTTACGAGATTGCTTCGGTCGTTTTACTCCCTCGCAATGACAAAAAGAACTACGAACTATACACGCAATACGCAATGCTATTGTAGTAGTTTTTCATTTATATCGATTTCGGCTTTACCCTTTAGTTCTTCTAAGAGATTTTCAAAAGCTTCTTTTTGCTTGGCAGGCAGCAAGGTTTGAATGATTTCCTCTTTAGCCTCTTCAAGTGTTTTAATAGTTTCTGGTTTTTTATCAGTAATTTTTAAAATATGAAAACCGAAATCAGTCTTAACTACTTCGCTTAACTCCTCCAATTCTAAGGAAAATACTACATCTTCAATTTCTGGAATTATTGTACCCTTAGACAAATACCCTAAATCTCCACCCTTAGCAGCACTGGGACCGGTAGATTTTTCTATAGCAATTTCGCTAAAGTCTTCTCCAGCTTTTAATTGTTCTAGAACATTTTTAGCCTCTTCCTCGGTCTCTAATAAAATATTATATAAATGGACTTGCTCTTTTTCGGTGAAACTATCCTTGTTTAGTTTATAATATTCCGAAATCTCTTCATTATTAACATCTATTTTATCTAATATTTCTCTTTCTATTAAAGCTTGGACCAATATTTGTTCGGTCATCTTTTTAATCTGTTCTAATACATCTTTATCTTCTTCTAAACCCATATCTTTTGCTTCTTGAATTAGCAGTTTTTCTGATATCATCTGGTCGAGTACCATACTTTTATCAAGCTGTAGTTTGTACTCTTCCGGAACCTGTTCCCATAATTGATTAAATTCACCGAGAGTAATAGTTTGTCCCCCAAATGAAGCTACTATCGTTTCAGGAGGTAAAATAGATTCAACCCCTTCCGGATTTGTTTCGGTAGTAGATGTCCCTTCATCAGCTAAAACAGAAGAGGGATTAAAAATAAAAAAAACTAAGAGGCATAAAGTTAAAATAGATGCAGTTCTAAAAATGTTCATTGATTTATTCATGAAAAAACTCCTTCCAAAATATATATTTAAATTGTAACATGTAAATTAAAGTTTATCATTTTTTAAAACCAAAGTAAAGGATATGTTTAGGTCCGTCAGTGTAAACTTTAGTGGGGTAGTTAGATAAAAAGAAGAATACTACTTTTTTTGTATCTTTTCTTCTCTTTCTTAACTCGATACTCGATACTTTCTTTGATGTATTTGAAAAACCTTTTTTAAAATGATAAACTTTATAAGTTAAATAGTAGAAACATTAAAAAATAAGGCTGGAAAGATTAAAATAATAGAAAAGGAAAAATAATGTTAAAAAAATTTATATCTTATTATAAACCATACTGGAAACTATTTGCATTGGATATGAGTTGTGCTTTTCTAATAGCAGCCATTGATTTAGTATTTCCCTTGATTACCAGGCAATTTATTAATGATATTATACCTAATAGCAAATTAAGAATATTTTATATATTTATTATAGCCCTGTTAATACTCGCTGTGGTTAGGGCAGTTTTAAATTATATTATAGATTACTGGGGACATATTGTAGGAACCAGAATGGAACGAGACATGAGAAGAGACCTCTTTGAGCATTTGCAAACTCTATCTTTTGATTATTTTGATAATGTAAAAACCGGGCATATAATGTCTCGAATAGTAAATGACCTTAGAGAAATATCTGAATTAGCTCATCATGGGCCAGAAGATTTATTTCTATCTTTGGTAATGCTTATAGGTTCATTCATTATTCTTACTACTATAGAATGGAGACTTACTTTAATTATATATAGTTTTTTACCTTTGTTAATCTGGTATGCAACTTTAAAAAGAAAAAAAATGACAGCTGCTTTTAGATTAGTCCGAAAAAGAATAGCCAATGTTAACGCACAATTAGAAAACAGTATATCCGGCATACGGATTGCAAAATCATTTACTAACGAAGAATATGAAATTGAAAAATTTAACGAGGGCAATAGAGAATTTAATAGTTCGAGGGAGTTTGCTTACAAAGCGATGGCAGAGTTTTTTGCTGGGATATTCTTTTTATCAAATATCTTAAACATTATCACCCTAAGCGTTGGTGGATTTTTTGTTTATCGGGGATATATAAATATCGGGGATTTAGTTGCCTATCTTTTATATATAAATTTCTTTCTTCAACCGATTAGAAAACTCACTAACTTTACCCAGCAATTTCAAAATGGTATGACTGGTTTTGAACGATTTGTGGAAATTATGAAAGTAAAGCCATCTATAGTAGATAAGGAAGACGCTGTTACTTTTAAAAAAATAAAAGGGAAGATTGAGTTTAAAAATGTTGCTTTTAAGTATAGCGAGGAAAAATTTGTTTTATCAAATATAAATCTTATTATAATGCCGGGAGAAACAATGGCATTAGTAGGTCCATCCGGTGGTGGAAAAACTACTCTTTGCCAGTTAATTCCCAGATTTTATGAGGTTAATGGTGGTGAAATACTAATTGATGGCATTAATATAAAAGATATAAAACTAAAATCTCTAAGGGAGAATATTGGCCTGGTTCAGCAGGATATATTTTTGTTTACCGGGACAATAAAGGAAAATATATTATATGGGAAACCCGATGCAGAAGATGCAGAAGTGGAAAAAGCGGCTAAAGATGCTAACATTCATGATTTTATTATGAGTTTACCTGAAGGATATGAGAGCTATATAGGAGAAAAAGGGATAAAGCTTTCAGGTGGTCAAAAACAGAGGATATCTCTTGCCAGAGCATTTTTAAAGAATCCTGCTATCCTCATACTTGATGAAGCTACCTCAGCTTTAGATAGTGAAGCAGAAATTATAATACAACAGGCCTTAGAAAAGCTAACTGTCGGCAGAACAGTGCTGGTAATTGCCCATAGACTATCTACTATTAAAAATGCTAACCAGATAGTGGTTTTAACTGACCAAGGAATTAAAGAAAAAGGTAATCATGATGAGCTTATTGCTAAGGATGGGTTATATGCCAAACTTTACAATGCTCAATTTAGAGGTTTCATACCGGATAAAATAGAATAAAATATAAAAGCATAGATTATCATTTATTAGAAAATCTGTAACTTTACGTTTTCCTTATAGATTTTCTTTTCTTGATTTTATTATCTTTTTCTTGTCTTTATTTAATTTTGCTTTTACTTCCAGTAAAATTTACATACATAGGATTAGTTTTTTAGAGAAACGGAGTATATTTTTTAAAATAATCTCCATATATCTGGGTGAGGTAAGATTATCCAATCTATTTAGTATTTTAGTAGGGTTAGTGTAAACTTTAGTGGGGTGATTTTGACTAAGGAAAGAGGTTTTGTTAAGATAGAACTAATAATATTTTTTAAAAGTTTTGAGGGAGGAAAATTAGATGCTTAAGTATGTGCTT
>DMCY01000064.1:0-17116 GCA_003451675.1 Candidatus Atribacteria bacterium | reverse complement strand
CCCCCCCCCCCCCCCGAAATCCGGGTTTTCTTTCTTATTTTTAATACTAATTTCGAAAAAATATTTTCAAGAAAGCACTATTTTTTTACAAATTAAAAACAAATTATTAATAAAAAACTCAATAGTGGCAATATGCCAGCCTTTGGGTTTTTTTATTAGGGGGGTGAAAGATAAAAAGTGAAGAGAAGAATTTCAGACACAAAAAAATTAGATAATAAAAAAAATAAGGCTAAAGAGAAAGCTTTAGAATTTGAAAAAAAATATCATGCTTTGTTTGATAAAATGCTGAACGGATTTGCCTTATGTAAACTTCTTACTGATAAAAGAGGCAACCCTGTTGATTATATTTTTCTGGAAGTAAATAAGGCTTTTGAAAAAATTAATTCTATGAAAAAGGAAGAGGTGATTAATAAAAGAGTTACTGAAGTTTTTGGATTTAAAGATATTCCTGATTTAGAAAAGTATTCCCAGGTAGCATTATATGGCAAGAATAAGGTTTTTGAAACTTATATTTCTAGGTATAATAAATATTTTAAGGTAGCATCTTACTCTCTAAGAAAAGGATATTTTGTCACTATATTCGAAGATATCACCCAACGTAAAAAAGCTGACGAAAAAATTCAAGAACTTAATGAAAAACTTAATTTACTGCTGGAGCAGCGGACTAAGGAATTAATTAAAGAACAAAATTATACAAATTATCTATTGGAAAATTCACCAGATTTTCAGGTAACCTTGAATGCTAAAGGCAAAATTATGGGGGCAAACAGGGCTTGTGAAGAAATTATAAGAAAGGACAAAGAAGAATTAATAGGCCACTCTATATATAAATATTTACCCAAAGAGGAAACAAAGAAGATAATAGATAAAGTATTAGATGAAAAACAAATAAAAAATATTGAGGTAACTATAAATATATCCGAGAAAGAGCCTTTAATTTTCGATTTTTCCGGTGCAGTATTTATTGATTTGCAAGGGGAAACTAGCGTCTATCTAAGTGGTAGGGATATTACCGAAAGGAGAAGATTGCAACAAGATCTTAAAGAAATAAATCAGAATTTGGAGAAAGAAATAATTAAACGAACTGGAGAATTAAAAAGGACACAAGAGCAACTCATTCAATCGGAAAAATTATCTATTATCGGGCAATTTGCGGCAGGTGTAGCTCATGAAATTAGGAATCCTTTAACTACTATGAGCTTGGCCATTCAACATTTGGAAAAAAGATGCTATGATGATTTCCAAAAAGACAAATTAGAATTAGTCCAAAAAAATATAGATCGTATTAATAAAATTATTCAGGGATTATTAACTTTTTCTCGCCCTTACAGTTTTAATTTTACCCATGAAAATATTAATGTAATTATTGAAAGATTAAAGCCAATTTTGGAAAACCTCCATCCAGATAATATAAAAAATATAAAAATAATTAAAAAATATAATTCTAAACTACCAAAAGCCTGGGTTGATTCAGATCACCTTGAACAAGTTTTTTTGAATATAGCCTTAAATGCAATAAAGGCTATGAAATATAGTGGAGAGCTTTATATTAGTACAAATTATGATCCGGAACAACAAAAAATAAAAATAAAATTTAAAGATACAGGCTGCGGTATCGCAGAAGAAAATCTTAAGAAAATATTTTATCCTTTCTTTACTACTCGCAAAGATGGTACTGGTTTAGGCCTGTCCATTTGCCAGATGATTATTAATGAGCATAAAGGAAATATTTCAGTGGAAAGTAAAATTGGCAAAGGGACAGTTTTTACTATTTTCTTGCCTCTTGAGAAAAGGAGACGAAGATAATATAATGGCTGATGTTAATATTTTAATAATCGATGATGAAGTAGATTTATGTCAGACTCTTTCGGAATTATTGGAAGGCGAAGAAGGGTATAAGGTTTCTATTGTTAATAGTGGCAAAAATGGTTTGGCAAAAATTAAGGAAGAAGTACCTGATTTAGTTCTATTGGATATAAAAATGCCAGAGATGGATGGAATAGAAACTTTAGAAAAAATAAAAGCCATTGATAAGGATATATTAGTGATTATGTTAACTGCTTATCAGACAGTAGATACTGCAGTAAAGGCAATGAAGCTTGGTGCCTATGATTATATTAGTAAACCTTTTAACTATGAAGAATTAAAGATAACTATTAAGAGAGCTCTTGAGACTCGTGATTTATCTCAGGAGGTAATTTCTTTACGGCATCAATTAAGAGAAAAATTTAGCTTCTCCAATATTATTAGAAGAAGTGATAAGATGAAAGAAGTGCTGTATAAAATTGAAAAAGTTGCCCCTACTGATACTACTATTTTAATTAGAGGAGAAAGCGGTACCGGGAAAGAACTAATTGCTAAGACTATTCATCAATATAGTACTCGAAAAGATAAACCATTTATTGCAGTTGATTGTGCTGGTCTGACGGAAACTTTAATAGAAAGTGAGTTATTTGGGCATACTAAGGGAGCTTTTACTGGAGCGATAGCGAAAAAAATAGGCAAATTTGAATTAGCTGAGGGAGGGACACTTTTTTTAGATGAGATTGGTAATTTGCCAGTTAATATTCAAGTAAAACTATTAAGAGTACTTCAGGAGAGAGAGATAAATCGTATTGGGGAAAAATATCCTATAAAGATTGATGTGCGGATTATTGTAGCTACGAATGCTAACTTAGAGAAAGCTATGAAGAGAGGGACTTTTAGAGAGGATCTCTATTATCGTGTCAATGTTTTTTCTATCTTTCTTCCTCCCTTAAGAGAAAAAAAAGAGGATATACCTTTATTAGCCTTACATTTTTTAAATCAGTTTAATTATAATATATTGGGTAAGAATGTTAAGAATATTTCAGAAGAAAGCATAAAGCTATTGGTTGATTATTCCTGGCCTGGCAATGTTCGAGAACTCCAAAATGTTATTCAACAGGCAATTATTATGGCTGAAGATGTTATTTTGCCAGAACATTTGCCTCATTATATAAAAGAAACGAATGTCGAAACAAAGGCAGATAAAAACCCTGTAGGGGCAGACCTTGTGTCTACCCTTCCCTATGACTTCTCCCTTAAAAAGATGATTAATCAGCTTTCCCAAAACGCAGAAAGAAAAGTTATCTCAGATGTCTTAAAAAGAACTAATTGGAATAAAGCCGAAGCCGCCAGATTATTAAAGATAAATTATAAAACTCTCTATCTTAAGATTAAAGAATACAAAATTGAGTAGAGCTTGTTTATACATTTTACGATGTATCCCAATATCCCGTAGGGGCGTATTGCATACGCCCTCATTAATAAAATTTCTAAATCAACCCGCGTTGGATAAATCCGACCTAAAATAATAAAACTAAATATATATTTTCGTAGGACGGGCTCTCGCCTGTCTATGATTTACAAATAAAGGGCACAATTCATTGTGCCCCTACAAATAAAAAAGAAAAAACCATAATATATATGATAGCGTTTTACTATGGTCTGTAGACCATAAATATGGTATGAGAACCATAGATTGGTAAAAAAATAAAAATAAATTAAAATGTAGAGGCAGACCTTGTGTCTGCCCTAAACCCTTATTCTTAATGCATTTGGAGAAATCCGAATGCATTTTTTTATTTTAATAGAACAAGTTGGCACAATAATTGCTTCTATATAGTTAGATGTAGTGGGCACGATGAATCGTGCCCACAGGAGGAAGAAGACTAAAGAAAGATAGATTCCCGCTGCAGTTTACACTCACGAAAGTGGGTGCGGGAATGACAGGGATAGGGTATATACAATATGCCCCTACAAGGTGACAAAAGAGGTGGTGCCGATGAGAATAGTTGTTAATAAGTTAATTTAAAAAGGTAATAGAATCCGATAAAGGCAAGCCATCAGTGATGATGGCTTGCAAAGCTGCGGGTCTAAATTGGTCAATTAATTTAGACAGCTGGGCTGCCGAAGATTTTAAAGATATTAAATTTTGGGTTCTACAAAACGGAGGTGGTAGAAGAAAATTGAGAAATGTGTTCTTTTAGATTAAAAATGTTGACTTGAATTTTAAAAATTAAAAGTACAAATATAAAACGATAAAAGGAGTGAAACGAAATGAAAAAATTAATAATTGCTTTATTAGTAGTAATGTTGAGTTTAGGATTAAGCGGATTAGTTTATGCTGCTGACCAGACAGTCGAGGGTAATGTGACGGCGACGATTTCGATAACCGCACCTGCTGCCATATCAAGTTACACATTGGCGGCAAGCGCGAGCCCAGCATCGGGAGAGAATGTAGAAAAAACAGGAACTGCTGACGCACTGGATGCAAACGACCTTAAAGTGATAAGTAATACACCCTACCACATCCAAATCAACTGCGACACTCCCACCTATGGCACAGCCGGTTATATGAATAAGCATACTGGCACTGATTACGCTACGCCCGCGGTAACGCTTACTGATCCCTTCTACTGGGCGGTTAACCTCCAGGAGGGCACCACCTCCACAACGACTTCGACCTTCACGCAAATCTCTACCACCGCTTCGACCATCGCAGACATCGATGATACTGCCACTGATGATGACGGTTACCTAACAGAGATCAAGTACTCACAGCCAGTCCATTTTAGCGATCCAGTGCTATCAGGCACCAATAAGTATCGCATTGTGGTCACCTTCACCGCGGTCGCTGATTCAGCAACTGGATAGGCTAACTGAAGCCTTGGGCTGAAAAGCATAGGAGACAAAACACGGACATGAAGGGAGGCTACTGGTGGAATCTGAACCGGCAGCCTCCCTTTCCTACCAAGTTAACAAAAATAGGGGGCATAATGATGAAAGTAAAAGAAAGAGTCTTTATGGGGGTAGTACTGTGTGTAATGATATTCTACTCTGCTAGTATCTCCCTTCGGGCGGGGGGAATTACAGTGTCACCCTCTCTAATAACTGAGACTGTTACTGAGGAGAATAACTGCATTTTTACTAAAATAACCAATACTGCTGACCACGATAAGAAGGTATTAGTTTATACAGCCGGGCTTTCAATGGCTATAACCGGCAGTACTATAATTCGAGAGTCTGGGACTGAGCAGGAGATTATAAGAAAAGTTTTTAGTCTGTATCCCAGCGAGTTTATATTGAGACCGGGGGAGACACAGGAGGTTGAGATCAAGATTAATATTGGACGAGCCAGAGAGATAGAACCATCTGGAGGAGCCTACGGTGTAGTCATTTTCGAAACACAGCCGGTCAAGGAAAAAGGTGGGATGGTAGCCGTTGTTACCCGTGTAGCAGCTCCAATTTGGGTGGAGATTCCTGGTCCTAAGAAAAGGTCGGGAAGGATAATAGATGTTATCGCAGGACAGGAAAAATCTGGTGAGAAGATTAAAATAGCCACAGTGTTTAAGAACACGGGAAATGTTCATTTTGTTCCTCAAAGTGGCACAGTGATTATCCGAGATAAAAGTGGTTTGGAGGTAAAAAGAATTTCTATTAAACCAAATCTGGTTATGCCTGGATTAGAACGTTATATGTATGGTTATTTAGATTCAGGAGATCTGCCTATAGGCAAATACTCTGCTGAAAGTGTGATGCAACCAGTTGAAGGTATTAATACCAATGCTTTATCCAAAATATTTTCCATAATATCTCCGGGAGCATTAGCTCAACCAAAGGCTAATATTTCTATTTTTTCCGATATAAATGTAGTGCAAAAAAAACCAATTGTTTTTAGCTTTTTATTTACTAATACTGGTAATGTCCAGCTTGATCCAAAGATTAATTTAGAGATTAGAGATCTTGGGAATAAATTAATTGCTACTGTTTCTATAATAAGCAAAGAAGTTAATGTTGGAAGTAGCGAGGAATTTCAGGGGATCTGGGAGAAAGGACTTCCTACAGGAGATTACCAAGTTATTGTAAGCGCAGAATATAGCAAGCCTGAATTTGGTGGAATAAAGAAGGCAGTTGCTACAGCCAGGGTTATGGTTATAGAAAAAGAATTAGTTTTAGGGGGAGAGATATCAAGTTTTACCATAGATTCTATAAAATCCGGTGAAGCAGTAGTACCCCAGTTATTCTTTAAAAATACCGGTAATACGGAATTTAGTGTAGAAGGATTGATTGAATTAAAAAATAGTGCTGGAAAGGCAGTAGGACAGATACCCATCAATAAGATTAAATTGGCAGAAAGAGAAGAGAAGAGACTTGGAGGAAGCTGGAACGGAACATTACCAACTGGATTGTATAAAGCGGTGGTTACCCTGATTTATGGAGGGGATAAGATAGCAATCGGAGAGGCATCGTTCCTGGTGAAATAGAAGAGAAGGGCGTATGCAATACGCCCCTACAAATCAAAAATGTAAAAAAGGGCATAGTGTATTGCAATTGTGGTATACAAGGGGCACAATCCATTGTGCCCACAGGAGACAGAAGATTAGAAAGAAAGATGGGTTCCCGTTTTCACGGGAATGACAGAGGTAGGGGCAGGAATGACAAAATAGGAATATGGGAATGACAGGGGATGTAGGGGCGTATTGCATACGCCCGAAGAAAATTGCCAAAATAACACAAAGAAAAACAATAAATTTATATTTTTGTAGGAACAGGTTTCACCTGTCTATGAATTTTATTATGTCATTACGAGCTCCGATTTATCGGAGCGTGGTAATCTCTGAATTGAGATTGCTTCGTCGCTTTGCTCCTCGCAATGACATTTTAATATAAAATAAAGAGGACAAGAACTCGCAAAAAATAAGGGAGTGAATGTGAGGTGATAAAGGAAAAAGTTAAATATTGTTTGAGAGAAGAATTGATTATTAAAGCAGGATTAATTATCCTACTTTTTCTTGCTCCCTTAGTTTTTTATCCCTGGGCTACTACTTTTACTATAACTAAAAATACTACCGCTCAAATTATACTCTTTTTAATTGGTGGTATCTGGCTAATCAAACAATTAGAGCAAAAAGAAAGCACTCTTCTAAAATCTCCTTTAAATTTACCTATCTTGATTTTTTCCCTTACTATTTTAATCTCTTTATTTCAGACTAACAGCCTGTATGACAGTTTTAATGAATTAGCCCTTTGGGGCAGTTACCTTCTTTTATATTTTATAGTTATCTCCTTAATTAATAATAAAAAATGGATTTCTATTATCTTAACTACAATTTTTTTAGCCGCCTCTATAGCAGCAGTTTATTGTATATTTCAATTCTATGGTCTTGATTTTTCATTCTGGAGGAAGATAGGAGGAAGGGGTAGTCTCTTTTCTACCTTTGGTAATCCCAACTATTTAGCCGGGCATTTAGCAGCAGTTATTCCGCTTGCTTTTATCTTGTTTTGCTTGCAGAAAGTTAAATTTAAAAAGATTATTTTAGAATTAATTATTGCTCTCTTGTATACCAGTTTATTAATGACCCTTTGTCGGGGAGCCTGGATAGCCCTTTTTGGGTCAATCGTAGTTATGCTGGGGGCTATCTATTTTTTTAAAAAAAGCGAATTTACTTTCTTCCGGCAAAATAAAGTTTGGGTTATCAGTCTGATTTTAATATTATTAGTAATTTCGATAATTTACTCTACTCCTAATCCCCTTAATCCTGTGGAGTTGAATGTAACCCAAAGAGCTGCTTCTGTGACCGAGGTAGGGAGTTCTTCAATGCAGACACGTCTTCTTATCTGGTTGAGTAGCGTAGAGACGATTAGTCAATCTCCTTTATTGGGGAGAGGTATTGGTACATATGGTCTCTATTATCTTTCTTCTCAAGGTGCAGTATTATCACAAAAAAAGTATCAAAAGTATATCCCTTATACCAATAAATCAATAAATGCTCATAATGATTATCTGCATATAGGGGCAGAAATTGGAATTATAGGTTTGGCCGCTTTTTTATGGATAATATTTGCTTTTTATAAGAATACTTTAAATGGTTTAGTAAGAGCAAAAAATAGAGAGAGAATATTTTTGATTATAGGATTTATGGGCGGAGTTACGGTCTTGCTTGTCCATTCCTTATTTAGTTTCCCTTTTCATATTATTCAGAATGGAATGCTTTTCTGGCTGATTTTAGGGATTTCAGTAGTGGTTACTAGGGAGCTGGAAGAAATTGGTGGAGATAAGGGTAGAAAATCTTTAGATAATAGTGGTGGTAAAAAGTTTAGTTCAAAGAAGCATAAAATATTTAGAATATTTAAAGAAAATATATTTCTAAGAAGGGTTATTCAGATAGGGATAGTGGTAATAGTAATATCATTTGTAGTAGTAAAGATAAACTGGTATCGTGCCGATATTTATCTGAAAAAGGGTGAGATGTTAATGCAAATGGAGAATTATTTAAGGGCAGTGGAGGAACTGGAGAAATCCAGAGAATTTAATTCCTATAATGGGAGAAATTATTTACCTTTAGGAGTTACCTATAATAATTTAGGGCGTTATGATGAAGCAGTTATAGCCTTTAAAAAGGCGGAAAAAAATTGGATTACTCAAGAGCTTTATAATGATTTAGGATATGCCTATCTTAAAATAGGGAATCTAGAAAAAGCAGGAGAATCTTTTAAAAAAAATATTTATATGTTTCCTAATATTGCTGAAGCTTATCTGAATTTAGCTAATGTATATGTCTTGCAGGCTGAGAAAGATTTAGAAGAGGAAAAGGTAGAGAAAGCAGAAGAGAAATTAGATAAGTCTTTTATGATATATAAACAAGGGATGATTTTTGATAAAAAGATTTCCTTTCCGGATAGATTAATTAAGGATTATCAGAGAGTAGCCGTTGAGAAAGTAGCTCTAGATAGTGAAGAGATAAATAGTTCAGGATTATTAGTCAGAGAAGAGAGATCAGCTAATGGTGAAATAGTTATGGGGAATCCTTATAATTCCCGATACTTTTATGATCCCCAAGATTCCTCTATTTTAGATATTTTATCCCCCTGGGCTCCCCCGGGGGAACCGCTCTACTTTAAAAGTTTCTTTTACGGAGAAGATAATATTAAAAAAAATTTGAGTGCTTTTTTGGAAGTAGAAGATGGAGAGGGTAATTCTATAGCCTCTTTAGAGATGAAAAAAAATGAGAAAGATTTATTTTTTAAACCAACGGAAGAGGGCACGATTTATTGTGCCCCTACTGTATGGAGTGCATTGCTAAAAGATGGGTTACCCAAAGGTGAATATCAGGTTAGACTAAAGGTAAAGGATGGGGAGAGAGAGGTTGCTGAAATAGAGAAGCGATTTAAGATTTTTAAGGAGAAGGAAATTTCAGGAAAGATTATAGAGTTTTCTGTGCCTCAGGCTAAATCGGGAGAGGCAATTATTCCTAAGATTATTTTTAAAAATCAGTCGATAGAGATTTTACCGGTTTGGGGATTTTTTAAGATAATAAATAATAAAGGGCAGGAGATAGCCAATGTAATTATAGATAAAGTAGACGTTCCAGCATCTGCCGATAAGGAATTCGAGGTAAGCTGGCAGCCAGAAAAGAGATTACCGGTGGGTTTGTATAAGGCAGAAGTGATTGCTATTTTTGGAAAGGATCAGGCAGACCATAGAGAGAGTTTGTTTTTGGTAATAAAGTAAATTAAAAGAATTGCCAAAATAATACGGGACGGATAAATCCGCTCCCTACAAATAAAAACATAGATTCCCATTTTCATGGGAATGACGGAATGTAGGGGCACGATGTATCGTGCCCAAAGGAGACAAAATACACAAAGGAAGAATAGATTCCCGCTTCCGCGGGAATGACAGGTTAGGGAGGGCACAATTCATTGTGACCCTACAGATACAAATAAAAAATATGGATAGAATCGTCGTAATAAATAATGGCGGGGAGGAGAAGGTGCTTTGCTAAAGGAAAGAGGGGAATGTTTAGTTTTGGTTTTTATAGGATTATCTTTTCTTCTTTTATTAACAGGAGAGGCAAATGCTCAAATGGGAATGAATGTTTCTCCTTTGATGATTTATAAAGAAGTAAGTGTTAATAATAATATTATTTCTACTACAGTTACTAATTTAGAAAGGTATCCTTTAGAAATTACCACATCTTTGGCTGGTTTGTCGCATAACTTAGAAGGGAAGATTGAGATTTTAGAAAATGAGGAAGAAATAGAAAAAGCAATAAAAATATTTAATCTTGCTCCTTCGGATAGAAAGTTTACTCTGGCACCAGGGGAAAAGAGAAAGATAAATCTCAAAGTGAATATTCTTAAAGCCCAGAATATAAAACCATCAGGAGCAGCTTATGGTGTGCTGTTTTTTAGTAGTCAACCTTTGGAAAATAAGAATAAAACCTTACTTAATGTGACTCGAGTTGGGGTAGCTATATTGATTACCTTGCCAGGAGGAAAGATAAAGAAAGGGGAGATAACCCAGGTTTATCTTACCCAAGTAAAGGCAGGAGATGAGATTGTTTATGTCCTGAAGTTAAAAAATAGAGGAAATGTTCATTTTACCCCTCTAACAGGAGAAGTAGTAATTAAGAATAATAAGGGAAAAGAGGAGGGCAGGTTCTTTATCCAACCACGTATTTGTCTGCCTGAGAGAGAATGTTATCTTAAGGCTAAATGGGAAGGCCATAATTTACTCCCAGGAGAGTATACGGCTTGTGGAGTAGTAGAAATAGAAAAAGGAAAAGAGATAAAAGTAAGGGATATACATTTTACTATAGTTAAGCCTTATGTCCTGGTTCAACCAGCAGGAGAACTATCTGATTTAGAGAATATAAAAGTAGTGCAGAAAGAGCCAATTAACTTTAATTTTACCTTTATTAATATGGGGAATATTGATTTAAATCCTTGTATCAATTTGCTAGTTAGAGAAGAGGGGAGTAAAAGTAAATTAATACGAGAGCTTTCCTGGCAAGATGAAAAAGTGAAAGTTGGTGAAAGGAAAGATTATTCGATAATTACGAAGGGTTTACCTGTGGGAAATTATAATGTAGTAATAAAAGCAGAGTATAGTAAACCTGAATACGGAGGTACAAAAGTAGCTATGGCAGAAGCTTTGCTTGAGGTAATAGAAAAAGAATTAGTTATAGAAGGAGAAATTACTGATTTTAGTATAGAGGTTACTGAAACCGAAAATCGAATTATAAGTAAGATATCTTTTAAAAATACTGGTAATACTGAATTTAGTGTAGAAGGTTTAATTGAATTAAAAAATAATCAAGGGAGAGTAGTAGGTCAGATACCTGTTAATAAAACGTCCATTTTGGCTGGAAAAGAGAAGAGAATAAAAGAGTTATGGAAGGGGAATTTACCGGTAGGATTGTATAAAGCAGTAGTTACCTTGATTTATGGTGAAGGTAAGATGGCGACTGGTGAGACATTGTTCCTGGTGAAATAGGTTCCTGTTTTCGCAGGAGTGACAGATATGGATTCCCATTTTCCAGGGAATGACAGAGAAAATATTTCACCCTCACCCTAACCCTCTCCCCTCAAGGGCGAGGGGATAAGATAAATTACAGAAGAAGGGGCGGGACAGGAATTATAATGTAAAGAGGAAGGAAAATAAATTTAAAGAGGTTATCATAATTTGTAAAGGGATTATTAATAATGAAAGAAAAAGGACAAATAAATTTTAAAAGAAATATTGTTTTACTTTTAGTAATAACTTTTATTATTATAAATGTAAGTTTTTGTTATAGTGAAGTATTTGCCTTTAGTTTTACGACTTCTGATTCTACTGGTCCAATGACAGTAGATTTTGGTTCGGTAAGTCCTGATGAACCTGCAGTAGCTATTCCTCATTGTGCAGAAATTCTGGTGGTTACTACCAGTGGAACCTGGGATTTACAGGTTAAAGCCAATAGTGATTTTACTGATACTTCAGTCACTCCTAACAAGACTTTTCCAATAGGTCGTCTCTCCTGGGCTTTTCATCCGGAGACTACCAGTGCTTATACCCCGGCAGTGACTACGACTACTCCTGATTGGACTCTTTTTCAGACTACTACTAATGATATAGTCTTATCAAATCAACCGGCCACTTCTTCAGAAGGAGTAATTGTTGATTTAGATTATAAATTAAAAGTTGATTGGAGTGATTCACCCGGTAATTACCAGGCTACCTTAACTTATACTGTAACTGCTGGTAATCTGAATATTTCTTATGCTGACCCCAATCCTTTTTCTCCAAATGGTGATGGTACCAGAGATACTACCAATATTTATTATATGCTAAATGAGGCCTCTACGATTAATGCCTGGATAGAAGACACAGGCGGAGCAGATGTTCATACATTAATTACTAGTAGTGACGAAACTCTGGGATGGCACAGCCTTCCCTGGGACGGAAAAGATAATCAGGCAACACCTGAGGTAGTTAGTGATGGACAGTATAAATATGTTATTCAGAATGCAGTGTCAGGGGAATATTTAGCCAGTGGAGTAGTAATAGTAGATACTTTAGCTAACGCTATAGTAGAGGGGCAAATAACCCGGGGAGATCCGGCAGTTAATTTAGAAGGGGCTTTGGTCCAACTATATGATGCTACTCGAAGGGATCTTTACACCTCTACCACTTCTAATGCTACAGGAGATTATACTATTAATGGGGTTCCTATGGGTTATTACTATGTAAGAGCTAGCAAAGAGAATTATTATCCCCGAAATACAGAGACCTTTTACGTACCTTTTTGTGCTACAAGTGGAGATGTAACAATTACCAAGAATTTGTTTCTGTCCCACAATAATACTCTTTTTATTACTAAGACTGCCAATCGTAAAACCGCTTCTATTGGAGATATAGTGACCTATACTATTGAAGTGGAGAATGTAGGGACCGGAAAGGCAAGAAATCTGGCTATAGAGGATATTTTGCCTTTTGGATTTAAGTATAGGGAAGGAACTGCTTATTTTGAAGAAGGTGAGACTTTTTTAGAACCGGTAACTGAGAATGGAAGAAACTTAAGCTGGGATATTTCTACTTTACTTCTTCCCGGTTCAAAGATAACCATTAAATATAAGACAGTAGTCGGCTTTGAAGCCAAATTGGGAATAAATAGAAATTCAGCTAATGTCTACGGATTTACCAGTGAAGGAAAGGTTAGTGCTGGTCCAGCAGTTGCTCTGGTAAAAGTAGTTAAAGGGATTTTTAGAAAGGAAGGGACTATAATTGGTAAGGTATTTAATGACAGAAATGAAAATGGTATTCAAGATGAAGGAGAGGAAGGGATAGGTGGAATAACTTTGGTAATGGAGGATGGAACTTATGTTAAGGTGGATGAGGAAGGAAAATATTCTATACCGAGTGCCAAATTAGGGAGACATATTGTAATGATTATTGAAGAGACTATTCCTTTAGGATATATTCCAGTAGATAGTTTAAGTAAAGTTTTTAATCTTCCAGAGAGTGGAATGGCTAAAGTTGATTTTAGTTTAAAATTGAAAGAAGACAAGCCTTTAGAGGAAGTAGAGGAAATCAAAGAAAAGGAAAAAATAGTAGGAGAGAAAGATCAGGGGTCCAAACAGGAAACAGAAGAGAACAATATTTTGCTAATTGGTGTGGGGGAAGCCGAAATTGGGCATTTCATTATTGATGGAAATGTAGATAATTTTGGTACGGGTAATGAACCTTACCAATCAGGATTTTATACTGAAGCTGGATTGAAATTTTATCTTAAAGGAAAGATAAAAGGTAGATATCTTTTATCTATGGTTTTTGATTCTGAACAGGGCGTTAATGATGAGATTTTAAATTTGATTCAGGAAAATGAATATTATCCCGTATATGGGGATGAAAGTACCTACAGTAAAGAAGTTAAGCCTCATGGGATGCTCTATGTTGCTTTGGAATATCAAGGTTCTTATATTGAATATGGAAGGCATGATACTGGTTTTACCCAGACAGAATTTACTGAATATAATAGAGCATTACCGGGAATCAAGGCTCATTATCAAAATCAAAAATTTAATATAACTATTTTTGGTACTAAAACTGAGCAGATACCTTATTACGAAGAAATGCTGGGTGCCGATAAATCTGGTCCCTATTATCTTTCCAAGTCTCCTCTTATAGAAGACAGTGAACATATCCGAATAATAACTCGAGATAAAAATGACCTTTCTGTTATAGTCCGGGAAGAGGAAAAGAAAATTAATGAGGATTATATGATTGATTATGTGGAAGGAAAAGTAATTTTTAATGAGCCGATATATAAGGAAGACGAAGATGGGAATCTCATATACATTGCAGTTAATTATGAATATATTCCCTTAGAAGGAGGAGAATCACATTATATTGTGGGAGCCAGAGGTGAGGTCATTCCCACCGACAGCCTAAGGATAGGTTTAACTTATATTGAGGAAACATTCTCACTTAAAAATTATAAACTTTATGGAATAGATGCAAGCTTTAGAATTGGGAAAAGGGCTACTGCTTCCTTGGAATATGCTAAGAACAAAGGGGATCCTTATGGAAATAATTTAGAGGATAATTCTCAAACTAATTCAGCCTTTAAAGCGAATTTATCGATGAATCCCACTGATAAATCCCAGGTTGAATTATATTATCGGAAGATAGAGCCTGAGTTTAATAATATTGCTCACCCTCTATCTGAGACTGATATAGAAGAAAAGGGGATCAAAGCGAGTGTTAAGGTGGGAGAAAAGATAACTTTAAGTGGGGAAATTAAAAAGATTAGAGATAATATTAAAAATGATTTGACAAAAGATATTAATTACAAAACTACCTCTCAAGTAAATTTGGGAGCGACTCCTAATGAGAATTTAAAGGTCGAGCTGGGCTATAAAGAAGAGAATAGTAAAACTGATTTATTAGAATATGATAGTGAGGCAGAAAGCAATCTTCCAATATGTCAAGAAGATGAAACTTTATCTACTTATTATTTAAAATTAAACCAAAAATTTAATAATGATATGGAGGTTGGTTTAGGTTATAGTAAAGAGATGACTTATGACAATTTAACTTTGCCTTCTGAAGCGAATAAAATTTCAGATATTTATAAAGTAAGTGCGAAGAAGACTTTTAATAAAATAGATATAGAAGCAGAATATAAATTTGAAGATCGAGATAATCTTATTAATCCTGATCTGGATATGGATATTCACGGACTTTCTTTGAAGGCTAATTATAAATATTCTGATTGGTTATCGTTTTATGCAAAGGAAGAACTGAGTTTAACGAAGGACAAAGATGAGCAAACCTTATTGGAGGAAGGGATTTTACCTTCATTAGAAAGTAGCATGGCTATTGGGGCTAAAGTGGAAAGAAAAATAAATGAAAATTGGGGTATACAAGGAGAATATTCCTTAAATTTAACTAATAACGAAACACTTCCTTCTGATTCTTTAGGTTTAGGGGTAGATTATAATAATCAGATTAATGAGACTTTGAATATGAAGGCGAATTTCAAACTTGGATTAAATCCCAATCTTATCAATAAAGAAGGAGGATTATCTGATTTATCTCAAATATTTTATTGTCAGTTAGATAAAAAATTTAGTGATACCCTTCAGGGGGAACTAAAATATGAAGTAAGTGGCAAGGCAATGGATTTGGATAAATTAGAACATCTGGCTATTGCAGAATTAACCGGCAAGGTAACTCAAGATATAACTACATCACTCGGCTACACTTTTATTTATAATAATAAAGAAGAAAGTCATAAACTTTCTACGGCTATAGCTTATCGACCTATGGATAATGACCGTTTGAATGTGTTATGTAAATTAGAATTTGGTAGTAAAAGCAACCCATATTCTATAGAGGATGATGGTTTTTTGTTTTACATTATGGCTGTTGAAACTATTTATGATATTACTGATGAAATTGTTTTAACTGGAAAATATGCCTTTAAAGAAGTATGGGATAACACTTCTCCGGTTATGACTAAGAGTAACACTAATTTATTTTTAACTCGGTTAAGTTACTATTTTGTGGATAACTGGGATATTACTGGAGATTATCGTATCTATTACCAAAACCCAAATAAAGAATGGAAAGATAATTACCGTATGGAGGTAGGCTATACAATTAATAATTACTTAAGATTAGCTTTAGGTTATAACTTTATAGAATATACAGATCCTATTTATGGTAATAATGATTACACCGGTAAAGGGATTTATTTAAATTTAGGATTTACCTTTTGAGACCTGTGATACAACCTGTGATACAATTATTGACTAGGTAAGGAAAATTTGTTAAGCTGTCATTAGTAAAATTTTTTAAAAGTTTTGAGGGAGGAAGATTAGATGCTTAAGTATGTGCTTGAGGTTGTAAGACAAAATTTATTACCATCGCCCCCCCCCCGAAATCCGGGGTTCCTCTCCTATGTTTTAATATCGATTTCAAAAAAACATTTTCAAAAAAGCCCTATTTTTTGCAAATTTAAGAAAAATCATTAATAAGAAACTCAGAGGTAAGAGTAGATTAGCCTTTGAGTTTTTTTATTTTCAGGTTATGTTGTCGAGGTTGTAAAAAGGATATTAAGGAACAAGTAAAACAGTAAGGAAAGGGGTTATAAATTTGTATGAATAAGGTAATTTGTGAAAAAGGTTTGGACATTAACTACGAGAAGATCCTCAGGGATTACTTGAGGACTGGACAGGAGAAAGATCTCTACCAGATTAAAAAGTTCAGCAAGGAGCTGATGAAAGAGGGGGTTGCCCCCGAGGTAATCGTGGAAATGCATCTCCAGGCTATAAAGAAAATTAATAAAAATAAGAAGACCTATCCAAAGAAGATTATTGATGAATCCTTCACCTTCCTTATGGAAGGAATCATAAACTACGAAACGGCCTACCAGGAATATCTGGATTCTAAAAAAGCGGACTATTTGGATGAGATTAGAGAACTGAACCGGAAATTGAGTGAAAAGCTGGCTGAAATGACCACCCTCTATGAGACCGCTAAATTAACCTGCTCTTCTCTTAATTTAGACGAGATGCTTTCCTCTGGATTTGACAGTGCGGTCAAGATCTTAAACGCAGAGACCGGTTCTTTAATGCTTTTTGATTCAGAAAAAGAATTTTTGACCATAAAGAAGTCCTACGGTCTGAATGAAGAGATTATCCGAAAGACCAGAATTAAGAAGGGGGAGACTATTGTAGGATTAGTGGCTCAGAGTGGTGAACCTTTGATCATTTACGGAAGAGCAGATATTTCATCAATCAAAGGTAGAAAGAAGTACGAAAA
>DMCY01000065.1 GCA_003451675.1 Candidatus Atribacteria bacterium | reverse complement strand
CGAATTATCGGGGGAAGACCAAGGTAGTAACGATAAATACGATCATATTTATTCTCTCCCGGTGCTATCCGGACCCCATCAGGATAGGCCTTGGGTAAAATCATTAAAGAGATTAGTAAGTATAAATTAATTATCTGATACTTTAAAGTAAAAGTAAGGTCTAAGATGAATAATATGTTTGTTTTAGAAAATAGATTAGTAGGATTATTATTTATTTTATATTAAATTACATAAGGATCTGTTTTTCTTTTCGTGAATTAAAATCAAATAATTTCTTTGAGGTAGGAAAAGTCCCCACAAGTTCTTGACACCAACTTTATTATTTATTTTTTCCTAATTTTTATTTTTTTATGTTAAAATATTAAAAATGGGATAAATCATCCCTTGTCACGATAATGGGAGGATAAAGATGATAGAAGTAATTAAACGTAATAATACAGTACAATATTTTGATCCAAATAAGATAATAAATGCTATTACTCAGGCAATGCGAGAGACCATAAAGGGAGTAGATAAAGAACTATGTATATCTATTGCAGCAAAAATTAAAAAAGACTTGCAGACTTCCAAAGAAAGTGTAACAGTTAATGATATACAAGAACGGGTAGAAACAGAACTGATGAATAGCGAAAGGAAAGATGTTGCAAAAATTTATATCTTATATAGAAAACAGCGTGACGAATTAAGAGAAATCCCCAAAAAAAATCACAAGTTACTAACAGATGACTTTATCAGCCAATACAAACATCTTCCCAATCCCTTTCCCACCCAATTAGGTCAATTTGTTTATTACCGAACTTATTCCCGATGGTTACCTCTGGAAAAAAGAAGAGAATATTGGTGGGAAACGGTAAGAAGAACGGTAGAATTTAATTGTAGTTTGGTTAAAACTACACAGCGTGAAGCCGAACTTCTCTACGACAATGTTTTTCATTTAAGACAATTTTTAGCCGGTAGAAGCCTTTGGATTGGAGGAACAGAAGTAAGCTCAAAATATCCCATGGCAAATTTTAATTGCAGCTTTATAGTCTTAGATAATTTCAATGCCTTTAAAGATTTGTTTTACCTATTAATGATCGGATCTGGGGTGGGAATAAGAGTTTTAAAATCAGATATAAAAAAATTACCAAAAATAAGAACGAATATAAAAATTATACACGAATTATATTCCCCTTTAGCCAAAGAGAAGAGAGAAGATTTGACCAGTATCACTTTTAAAAATAATACCGCCCATATTATAATCGGAGATAGTAAAGAAGGTTGGGTGGAATCATTAGACTATTATTTAAGCATACTATATAAAAATGAATACCGGGAAATAGAAACTATTATTTTTAATTATAATAATGTCAGACCAAAAGGAGAAAAATTAAAAACTTTTGGTGGTACTGCTTCCGGATACGAAAGCTTAAAGGAGATGTTTTCTAAAATCGATAAAATAGTGAAAATAAATTGCTATGGTAATTTAAAAAAATTGCGACCAGTAGATTGTCTGGATATAGCTAATATCATTGGCCAAAATGTAGTAGTAGGAGGAGTCAGGCGGACAAGTGAAGTTGTATTATTCGATAAAGATGACCAGGATATTTTAAATGCTAAAAATAATCTCTACGAACAAGTAGATGGTAAATGGATAAAAAATGAAGCTATTTCCTATCGGGAAATGAGTAATAATAGTATTTTTTATACTTCTAAACCAACTCGGGAACAACTTTCCTGGCATGTAAAGCAAATGAGATATAGTGGCGAGCCTGGTTTTATGAATGCAGAAGCAGCCGCTAAAAGAAGACCTAATTTGCAAGGAGCTAATCCCTGTATGGAAGTATTACTTGATAGAGACCAAATGTGTAATTTGACTACAGTAAACGTATTAAGTTTTGTACATAACGGTAAATTAGATAAGAATAAATTATTTGAAGCTCAACGGCTTTCTTTACGGGCAGGATTTCGGATGACCTTTTTAGACTTGGAGTTAGATCGATGGAATTTAAAACAAAAAAGAGACAGATTAGTAGGCTGTAGTCTAACCGGATGGCAGGATATGGTGAATGCTACTAAAATGACCAAAGAAAAAGAATCAGAATTACGGAAAAAATTAAGAGAAATTGTTCATCAAGAAGCAGAGTCCTATGCGCAAAAGTTAGGGGTTGAAGCTCCTTTGCTTATGACCACAGTGAAACCGGAAGGTACTCTTTCCCAATTACCAACCGTTTCCAGTGGAGTACATCATTCTCATTCTCCTTATTTTATCAGGAGAGTTCGTATTAATGCCAATGACCCCTTGCTTAAGGTGTGTGAAGAATTAGGATATGATATAAAACCGGAGAATGGACAGACTGAGGAAAATTGCCAAACAAAGGTAATTTCTTTTCCTTGTTGCGCTCCGGAAGGGAAAACTAAAAAAGATGTTTCCGCTATAGAACAATTAGAAATTTATCGTTCCTTCCAAAAAGAATATACAGATCATAATACTTCCATTACTGTTCACGTGCAAAACCATGAATGGGAAGAAGTAGAAGAATGGTTATGGAATAATTGGGATGAAGTAGTAGCAGTAAGTTTTGTCTCATTAGACGATAGTTTTTATGCTCAAATGCCTTATGAAGAAATAACTAAGAAAGAATATGAGAAGAGAGTAAAAGAAATGTTACCTTTTATTCCTTCACTTATCTCAAAATACGAAAAGGAAGAAACAGAAATTGATGTAGGGGATGAATCGTGTTCTAATGGAGTATGCCCTATTAGATAAAAAGGCTTAACTTAGTTAAGCCTTTTTTAGGCCTTTGTTAGAATTTCTGCACCTTTAGAAGTTACAAAAAAAGAAAAAGGGAACTACTTTTTTCTTTCCCTGATTTTTAATGTTGAGTAAAAAAGTAACTTGTCTCTTTTCTCTTCATACTATTTTTCTAAAAGCTTTGATTCGTCGTAGGATATTTTATTCTGGCTTTTATCCTGGTGTCTTTCTAAGGCCAGCTGGATTAATTGGTCAATTAGTTCAGGATAGGGGATGCCGGTTGCCTGCCACAGACGGGGATACATGCTGACAGAAGTAAAACCAGGGATAGTATTAATTTCATTTAAATATATTTTATTTTCTTTTTTGCTGACAAAAAAATCTACTCGCGCCATCCCGGCAGCGTCAACGGCTTTAAAAGCATGAAGCGCAATCTGCTGAACTACTTTGGATACTCCATCAGGTAAATCTGCCGGAACAATCAATTGAGTTTTCTTATCTATATATTTTGAATCATAATCATAAAATTCTCCTGCTGGTCTGACTTCACCTACTACTGAGGTCTGAGGTTCATCATTGCCTAAAACACCACATTCTATCTCTCTTACTTCTTCTAATCCCTCCTCAATTAAAATCTTTCTATCATAAGAAGAAGCTAAATCTATGGCTTTCTCCAATTCTTCTTTCTTGCGAACTTTAGTTATTCCTACACTCGAACCTAAATTAGTGGGCTTTACAAAAAGAGGATATTCGAAATCATCTTGAACTAAAGACAAGATTTTCTCTTTATCTTTTTGCCACTCTCTTCTCTTTATGGTCATCCATTTTAATATGGGTAAACCTTTCTGTTGAAATATTATTTTCATTAAATCTTTGTCCATAGAAATTGCTGAGGCAGCTACTCCCGCTCCCACATAAGGAATATCAGCTAATTCTAAGAGGCCTTGCACTGTTCCATCCTCTCCATAAGGACCGTGTAATACCGGAAAAATTACGTCTAATTTTTCTAAAGCCGAGCTTTTATCTAATCTTTGATTATTGTCTATGCAAACCAGGGACTTACTGAAAGAGTCATTCAATAAAATTACGGTGTTTTTCCCTTCTATTTTACCAGATTGAAGAGCCAATTCAGAATCCTGGGGAGAAATCCATCTGCCTTCTTTAGTTATACCGATAGGGACTACGGTATATTTATCTTTATCTATTGCTTTAATAATTGAGGAGGCAGAACAAAAGGAAACCTCATGCTCTCCCGACCTTCCTCCAAAGATTATTCCTACTCTTATTTTTTTAGTTGTCATTTTGTTCCTTTCTCTATAATATTTTTGAACTATTTTATTTTTTATAAATTTATTGTATAGGAATTTCCTTTTTCCGTAATCCCTAATACGTATCTCGTGAATAATTAGTTAGTTGGTTAATTAGTTACTTAGTTAGTTGGTTAAGGAAGTAAAATTAAAACAATATAATTAAGTCAGTTTGCACTTTATATCTTAAAACTATGAACTCAAAGCTAAAAACTAAAAGAAAAGTTTTGAATTTTAAATTATGGTTTTACGCTTTTCGTTTTAAATTTTTAGCTATTTGCCGATAACTGAAAACTGAAAACTTGTCTTTAATTGGTGAATCAGTCGATTATCTTATCTTATATCTTGTATTTATATTTTTAACTAGTTAACCAGGTAACCAACTAACTAGCTAACCAAATTATCTTGTTTTAATACTAACGACTAATTTGTATTTTGTATTTTCCTTACACGTATAACCCGCACCTATACGCTATACGCTCCACGCTAGATTTATTCACTATCGACTAATTTTAATATCTCCACAGTTCCTTCTTCGATATCTAAATATAAAAGTTTATTTCGAAATAGTTTTCCTCTTTTTAATAATATTTTAACCACTTCTTGAGTTTCCAAAGATGCAATTAAGGCAGGAGTTACCGTAGGAGCACTTAATACTGCCTCACTCCCATGTTCGGGTAAATTTTTATTAGAGCCATAGATTAATTCTAATCCTTTATCTTGGGGAAAGATAGTAGTAAGCTGACCATTAAATCCCGCTATAGCACCATGAACCAGGGGAATTTTTAAATCCCTACAGGCTTTTTGGAGCACAAAACGCGAAGGAAGATTGTCCAAAGCATCTATTACTACCTCTACTCCCTCAATAATTTTTTTTACATTATCCGAATTAATGAAAACAGAATGTCCGGTAATCTCTATAGAGGAATTTATTTCTTTTACCCTCTTTATTGCGACCTCAGTCTTGCTCTGCCCTAAATTGTTTTCAATTGAAAGTATCTGCCGATTTAGATTGCTATCTCCTATTATGTCATTGTCAGCAATTATTAATTTCCCTATTCCCATCCTGGTTAAAAGCTCTAACACTGTTCCTCCTAATCCCCCAGCTCCAATTATAGCTACCTTTGACTGAAGCAATTTTACCTGTTCGGAGGAGCTAACCACTCCTAAATTACGGTGGTATCGTTCCGGTATTATATTAATTTTTAGAGCTAATATTTCTACTTCTCGAGACTTAGTTTGAAACTTGCAAGCTATCTCTTTAATCTGTCTTACTGAAATACTATAATATTTTTCACCGGAAGAATTTATCGCTTCTTTTTTTATTTTCTCTAATTCCTTGAGGATTGTTTTTTCGTTTTTCATATTTTGTTTCATAAGATTCGCCTCTTTTACTTAAATTAGGTAATGAATGTTAAGATGGTCGTTCGCAATGACATTTCTGTTTTTTTATTCTTACTTCTGAATTCTGTCTTATGATTCCTATCTTCTTCTTCCCTTCCTCTACGCTCTACGCTAAACGCGCTATACGCAATTTTTACATTTTAGGCTATGGTTTTACGCTTTACACTCTGCGCTTTTCTCTATATAAACTAACTAACCAGCTAACCAAGTAACTATCTAACCAAATATCTATATACTATTCACTATTAACTAACGACTATTTTTATATTTGGCTTTTAATTTTTCCAATCTTCGTTTTATCTCTTTTTCAAATCCCCTATCGGTAGGAAAATAATATCTCTTTCCTTTTAATTCTTTAGGGAGATGTTCCTGAACAATATAGCCTCCTTCAAAATTGTGGGCATATTTATAACCTTTACCGTAATCTAAATTTTTCATTAAAGTAGTGGGGGCATTACGAATAACCAAAGGAACTGGTAATGGCCCCCACCTTTTAATGTCTTCCTGGGTGAGCTGATAACCTTTATAGAGGGCGTTACTCTTGGGGGCACAGGCTAAATAAGTGGCGGTCTGAGCTAAAGCTAAATTGCCCTCGGGCATTCCCAAAAAATGGACTGCTTGCATAGCTGCCACTGCCACCTGTAAGGCCTGGGGGTCAGCATTCCCTATATCTTCTGAGGCAAATCTCACCAGACGCCGGGCAACATAGAGAGGATTTTCTCCGGCTTCAAGCATTCGGGCTACCCAGTAGATAGCAGCATCGGGATCTGAATCGCGCATACTCTTATGCAGGGCAGAGATAATATTGTAATGTTCTTCCCCGGTCTTATCATAACGCAAGCATCTCTTTTGTACTACCTCTTCGATAATTTTTAAATTTATATTTTTTACGCCCTGTGTATCTGGCTTGGTAGCTATCACCGCAAATTCTAAAATATTTAAAGCTATACGAGCATCTCCATAGGCAAGTTCAATAATAAAATCTGAAACTTTTGGTTCTAATTTTAGCTTATATTTTCCCAGACCTTTCTCTTTATCCAGCAAAGCATTTTCCAAAATATTTTTCAAGTCTTTCGGAGATAAAGGTTCTAATATATAAACAGTAGACCTCGATAAAAGAGGGGAAATAACCTCAAAAGAAGGATTTTCGGTAGTTGCCCCAATTAAGACTATAGTTCCATCTTCTACATAAGGCAAAAAGGCATCTTGCTGCGCCTTATTAAATCTATGAATTTCGTCCACAAACAGGATGGTCTTCTGATTGTAATATCTTCTTCTATCCTGGGCTTCTTTGATAATTTTCCTTAAGGCAGGTACACCTGAAATTGCTGCACTGAAAGGAACGAAATGAGCCTTGGTTATTTTAGCGATAATTCTGGCTAAGGTTGTTTTTCCGGAACCAGGTGGACCCCAGAGGATAATCGATTGCAGCTCATCTTTTTCAATGGCCTGGCGCAAAGGTTTCCCCGAGCCAATAATCCTTTCCTGCCCTAAGAAATCTTCTAATCTTTCCGGCCTAATCCTATCGGCAAGAGGAGCACTACTTAATTTATTTTTTTCAAAATTATCAAAAAGTTCCATTTTATACCCTAAATTTATTTATTAATCTTCTGTAAAAGCTTTAAACAAAATTTTTCCAAAAGTCTTTTTCAATTTTATCGGGTTTCCCTATGGGATTTTCTTTATCATATTGCCATCTTAAAGGATTATTCTTAATGTATTCGCGAATACAATTTAATTCATTTTCACTTCTTATAACGTGTTCATAATAATTGCGCTGCCATACAGGATTTTCTGGCATATTGCGAAGTTGGTTAATTCTTTTTGTTGTTGCAGATTTAAAACCACGTATTATTGATTCAATGTTTTGACTTGGTGAATGAAACTTATTTGTTGTAGGGGCGTATTGCAATACGCCCCTACTTTTGATAAATAATATTCCATGAAAATGATTAGGCATTATAATATATTCATCTAATTCAACATTGTTTCTAATTTGCGTAGTTTTCATCCATTCGTTTTCGATTATTTTCCCAAATTGATTCAATTCTATTTCGTTGTTAATTATGTCCGATAGTATTCCTTTTTTATGGTAAGTACATATGGTGACAAAATAGGCACCGGGAAGAGAATAATTATAATTTTTTAATCTAAGAGATTTTCTATTGTTTTTAATATTTCTATCTTCCATGTAATTTTATCATCTTTCCGAGTATTTTAGAAATCATTTTAAAGAAATCACTTATCCACCTTTTCGAACTCGTCTTTTAAGATGCCCATTAAGATTACATCATAATATTTCCCACCATAAAATTGACCTTTTCTTAATCTGCCCTCTTCTTTAAATCCGCATTTCTCATAACAGCGTACACCTCTCTGGTTATAATCAAAGACCCGAAGATAAACTTTATATAGATTCATCTGATTAAAAGCATGGTTAAGCAAAATTTTTATGGCATCTGTACCATAACCTTTGCCCCAATATTCTTTATTGCCGATTACGATTCCCAATTCTGCATTTCTATTCTTCCAATCAATTTTATGTAAACTAATCTGACCTATATAATCTCCCTCTTTAGTTTCCATAACCAAATTCTTCTCTGTATCATTATGACTCATCGCTCTTTCCAAAAATTTTTCCTCTTCCGCCCGAGAAACCGGATATAGAAAGGCAGATAAATACTTAGTAACCTCCCGGTCATTTGCCCATTTCATTATTTCTTCCAGGTCTTTCTTCTCCACAGCCCTTAAATTTACTAATTTTCCTTTAAGCATATTCTCCCTCTTTCCAAAATGTAAACTTTTGTGCTTGGTACAAAATGTTACCTCTTTAAAAAAATTAAAATTTATTTTCTATTATAGCAGGAATTTTAAATTATTTGTAGAAAGTATAAGAAGGAGGTTTATTCAATGGTTAACAAATTAAGAGTGGCTTGCCTTCAAGTAAGCGCAAGAGAATATAATGATAGATACGAAAATAAAGAAAATATCTTAAGAATGATTGATAAGGCAGCAGATACACACCCTCAATTAATGGTCTTACCGGAGTGTGTTTATCCGGCTTATTATATTTCTCCGCTAATTGTGAAAAATTCTTTAGAATTCCAGAAATCAACTTTAGAACTAATTACCGAAGTTAAACAAAGGGCTAAACTGTATAAATGCTACATAGCCTTAGGGATAGTTGAAACCGACATAATTGAAAATATTCTTTACAATTCTGCTTTACTTATTAATCCGGAAGGTCGGGAAATCGGTCGCTTCCGAAAATCTTATCTCTGGCATTTCGATTCTCACTGGTTCTGCGCAGGCAGCCAATATCCTGTTTTCGAGACTGATTTTGGAAAAATAGGTATGTTTATCTGTGCTGATGGACGGCTCCCTGAAATAGTCCGTTGTTTGAGCTTGCAAGGAGCGGACATTTTAATTGACCTTACCAACTGGGTTACCTCAGGATTTGAAAAAGAGACTCTTACCAACCCTCAGGCAGAATATATGATTCCTACACGAGCCCTAGAAAACCGAGTGTGGATAATTGCCGCTAATAAAGTGGGAATGGAGGCAAAGAGTATATTATATTGTGGAAAAAGCGCTGTTTTTACACCTGATGGCCAGATAGCTAAAATCGCCTCTTCTTGCCAGGAAGAAATTCTCTTTTATGAAATTTCCCTTGAGGAAGCTATAGATAAATCAATTGACCATCAAATAAATACAATCGATGACCGCAAACCGGAACTTTATTCCGAATTGGCTCAACTTACTAATACTTTACCCATCTATTCTATTATGAAAAAAAAGACTGGTCCTAAAAACCCAAATCCACTTACCGCAGTAGTGCAAATGAAATTTGAAGATAATTTTAAAGAATATCTCCAAAAGATAGAATTCTTTATAAATAATTTATTGGAACAGGAAGCCAATATTATTGTCTTCCCGGAATGTGATTTTATCTTTCCCGAAAGTGGAGATGAGGTTATCGATAAAGTCAAACAAATAACTAAAAACAGGAAAGTTCTCTGTGCTATTACTTTAATTGAAAAAGCGGATAAAGTTTATTATAAAACTACTTTTCTTATCGAATCAGGTAAACTCCGAGGGAAATACAGAAAGACTCATTTAGAAAGAGAAGAAAAGAATCTTTTTTCTCCTGGAGATTTAGGCCTTCCGGTATTTAAAACTTCTTACGGTTACATAGGAGTAATGATAGGTTATGAAGGAACTTTCCCGGAAATATCCCGTACTCTAAGCCTTAAGGGGGCAGATTTAATTATCTGGCCCAGTAAATTTACCAATGACAGACAGATAAATATCTGCCGCAGCAGAGGGGCAGAAAATAAAATATTTGTCGCCTGTTCTAATTCTATTTGCCATCAAGACAGTGGTCATAGCCTCTTAACTTCTCCTTCAGGACAAATATTAACCTCTTGTCTGGGTAAAACTGAACAAGCCAGCCTTTCTTCACTTAATCTTTTACTTTCTCGAAATAAAGACATTGTCCCCCATACCAATACAATACTTGACAGAAAACCAGAAACCTATAAAATTTTATTAAGCAATATTCATACAAAGGAGAAATAAAATTGAAAGCTGAACTTATAGTTAATTTAACGGCAGGCGGGGGGAAACCCCATAAACATTTAAATACAGTCTTAAAACATCTAAAGGAAAACGGACTAAATTTTAAAGTGTACACCACTTCCCATCAAGGAGAAGCAGTAGAACTTGCCCAAAAAGCGGCTGATAATGGAGCGGAACTTATTGTATCAGTAGGTGGGGATGGAACAGTAAACGAAATTGTAAACGGAATTATGAAATCAAAAAATAATCCTTCCTTGGGAATAATCCCCCTGGGGTGGGCTAATGATTTTATTAAAAGCACAGACATCCCCTCTGATATAATCGAAGCTTGTAAAATTTTAATCAAAGGCCAGACCAAAAAAATAGATATAGGAGTAATTAATAACCAGATATATTTTGCTAATATCTGTGGAATAGGATTTGATGCAGAAGTAGCTCATTTAGCCAACCAAATGAAAGATAGACATCCTAACTGGAATATTCTTAGTGCTTATGTTTATGTCTTTGCTACTATAAAGAAACTTCTTTCTCCCTTCAGCTACCACAAGGTAAAGATAAAAATTGGTCAACAAGAAATCCAATCCAAAATTCTTTTTATGGCTGTTGGTAATGGAAAAATTTACGGAGGAAGATTTAAAATTACTCCAGAAGCTATATTAGATAATGGCTTATTAGAGGTTTGCGTGGTCGAAGAGATGGGAAGATTCAAATATCTTGCAAGCATTCCTAAACTTTTCAAAGGTACCCATGGAACTATAAAGGGAATAAAATTTTATAGAGCCAAAGAAATCGTGATTCGGTCTTCAGCACCTATTCTTACTCAAATAAGCGGGGAAGTAATTGAAGGTCTGAATGAATTTAATATCAACCTCTTGCAAAAAAGTTTAAAATTAATCGTCCCTTAATTTAGTTAGCTAGTTAGTTGGTTATTTGGTTAATTAGTTTAGTATTAATTCTTCAATATATTCATTCCTCAACTAGGTAACCAGGTAACTAACTAACCAGTTAACTAATCTACAATCTTCCCTTATTTTTTCTCTTCTTCTCTTTATACATTTTTTCATCAGCTATGCGGATTAATTTATCCATCGGCTGAGGATTGGCCGGATCATAATTAGAAAATCCTAAACTAAAGTCTATTTTATAAGGTTTTTTATAAATCTGATTTAACCGGGCTAATTCCTTATTTAACCTCTTTCTAATTATAGGTATTTCGTCTAAAGAACTATCTAAGAAGATTACTAAAAATTCATCCCCTCCCATCCGAGTGATAATATCTACCTCTCTTAAGATAGATTTAAAGAGTTTTGCTACTTGGACTATGGCCCTATCCCCTTCTTCGTGACCAAATTCATCATTGATATCTTTTAGATTATCTAAATCAGTATAAGCTAATAATAAAGGGGATCTATTTCTTTTGGCTAATTTTAATTGTCTTTGAAGAAGTTCTAACCCATACCCTCTATTATAGGCTTCGGTAAGGGTGTCATAATGAGCTAATCTTTTTAGCTCTTCTTCCATCCTCTTTCTCTCTATAGCAGTAGCAATCTGCTCTGAGACAAATTCCATAATTTGAATGTCTTTCTGGGAGTAGAGGTGAGGATTGGTGTAGCTTTGCACTACCATAGCTCCGATTACTCTGTCTTCTACCTTTAAGGGAACCCCTAACCAGATACTCTCATTGGTGATACTACCTATTGGTTTTAATTCTCCTTGGGCGATCATCTCCTCAAGTTGCTTCCGATTGAGAAGCTGGGGCTGACCAGTTCTAATGACATAAATAGTGGGGGTATTGTTAGAACTCAATTTTAAGACAGGGAAATTATTGTCTTTCTCATCTACATGATAGGGAAAGTAGATCTTATCCTCCTTCTCATCGGCTAAGGCGATATAGAAGTTGGTGGTATCGATGATGGTGCCCAGTTCTTTATGGATAGTCTTATAAAGTTGGTTAAGGGGTATGAAGGAGTTAGCCGCTTTGGAAATATTGTATAGGACTTGTTGTAGTTTCTCATTCTGTTTACGTTGGGTGATGTCTTTGTATACCACTATAGAACCCTTCTTTTCCTCTTTAATTATAACCGGAGAAGCAGAGATATGTACTGGGAATAAAGTTCCATCCTTTTTCTTCCTAATCGTTTCATAGTTTAGATATTCCTCAAAGCCTTTCTTGCTTAATCTCTTCCCTTCTTCTATCTTATTATCTGGATGAATCATACCATCATCGATATTTCTGCCTTTAGCCTCTTCTAAGGTATAACCAAAAAGTTCGGTAAAACGGGGGTTTATAGTTAAAATATTGCCTTCTTCATCCAGATAGACCAAGGCTTCAGGGCTACTGTTAAATAGACTGGCAAATTCTTGCTGGCTTTTGCGTAAGGCTTCTTCTACTTCTTTAAGATTGGTAATATCTCGAGAAATGCCCATAGTACCTATTGCTTTACCCTTCTTGTTGTAACGAGCAATTTTACTAACTAAAACCCATTTTTCTGTTCCATCCCTATTAGTAATTCTTTCTACTTTATTTATAATTGGCTTACCAGATTTCATTACCTGAACATCGTCAATAAAGGACTTTTCGGCTTGCTCAGGTGGAAGAAAATCAAAATCAGTCTTTCCTATCATATTAGAGGGGGTAGTTCTTGAATTTCTTGCCTTTGTTTTATTCACTCTTATAAATCGGTTTCTATTATCCTTAAAATAAATGGAATCTGGAATATTATCCATAAATGTTTGCAATAATTCTTTCTCTTCATTTAACATATCCTCAGCTTGTTTACGTTCGGTGATATCCACAAAAATACCTTCTACCCCGGCTATATTCCCCTCTTTATCATAGTAGAAATGACTGGTAGTAGAGATTATCACAGGAGTTCCATCCTTTTTCTTTAAAGTTACTTCATAATCCTTAACATATCCTTTGCTATTTTTTAAATCTTCAAGGAACTTCTTTCTATCCTCAGGATTAAAATATAAATCCTTAGCAAGTTTTTTCCCCATAATATCTTCTGGAGAATTAAAACCTAATAATTCAACCCCAGCAGGATTTATCATTATAATATTTCCTTCTGTATCTGCTCGATAGTAGACCCCAGACATATTTTCAAAGAGACTACGATACTTTTCTTCTGAATCTTTAAGTTTATCTTCGAATTCTTTGCGTTCATTCTTAAAGATCATATGTGCTTTTAATCCGATGATAAGCATAAAGAATATTATTATAGTAAAAAGTATAGGTCTTGACCATTTTAATGATATACCTAAAACACTGAAAGTAAATGAAGAAAGATTTATAAACTCACTCAACCATATTAAAATCATAAGTCCAAAAACTAAAAATCCATTAATAACTATAAGCTTTCTTCTTGTCTCAGACAAATTATTTTTTTTATCTGTCTCTTTTTTAAAAGACTTGTTTTTTAGATTAAATCTTATCTTCATTTATCTTTCTTTTTCCCTTTATAGAAATAAAAATCATCCAATAATTTTTTAAATCTAATTTATTATTTTTCATTTTTACGGGAATTATCGGCCATAATTATTCTTGGTAAAATCTTGCATTATCTTGATATCTTCTTCGGGAATTGTTTTACACTTTCTCACATCTTTACTTAAAATATAATATGTGCTATTTTTTCTACTACGCAAGAGACTTTCATTGCCTCTTTCATATCTCTCTGCCCACGCATAGAGTCCCGTAGTTTAGAAGAAAAACTGCATTCCTATTTCCTGAGCTGGCAACTGCGTTTTCAGCTAATTCACTTGAACCGGGTAATCCATATTTTGCACATACTACCTTATTTTATATTTTTCAGATATTTTAAATTTCATATCTCTATCCTAATCCTAAAATTTTTATTTTTCTTGTTATACTTATACCCCATAATATCTTAAATTCCTTCTTTTTACAAAAAAAAATCTAACAGATAGCGCTATGGATAGAAAAATTAATTTGCTGAACTTAAAAGAGGCACCGGAGATCCTTTTTTAATTAATTTTAATTTTATTTTTAGACAGTTTCTTTTTTGGTTTTATCAATAATGGAAAATTTGCAGATAATAGCACCTGCAATAACCAAACCACAGGCTAACCAGAGGTTGGCCTTAACTACCACCTGAAGATATAAAGAACTTATAACCATTGAAAGCAGAGGAGTAAAATAGGAAAGAGAAGCTACCAAGATAATATTTCCTCTTCGCATAGCCTTATCCCAAAAGAAATAAGCTAAAAATGTGGGGAAGATGGACATATATAAAAGCTCCGCTACTACATGTGGTGTCCAGTAAGATTCTTCAGGGAACATAAATCTTATTGCGGTTAGAACTAACCCGGTAACCAAAAGAAAGAGGGGTACGGCTCCACCCTCGGTGTGGCCAGCCCAGCGGCGAGTTAAATTAGAATAAAGCCCCCAGGAAATTGCAGCTAAAAAAGCTAATAAATAAGGAAGATAATTTACCTGGAAATTTCCTTTGAATACCTCCCAGGAAAACATTCCACTGTTTACTGTGGCCAGACAAAAACCACTAAAAGCCAGAACTACCCCGGGAATTAAAGTTATTCGCCCCTTCTTATGTAAAATGGGAAGGGAAAAGACTAAAGTCAAACTTGGCCAGAGATAATTGATAATACTTACCTCAATAACCTGTTCACGGCTAAAAGCTAAACCCACAGCCAGATAAAGAGATACTGTATAGATGACAAATAAAGCTCCGCAACCGATTAAATATAAAATAGGGAGTTGAAAGGGTTTTTTAATCCTTCCGGGTTTGCTAACCAGATAAATACAACCCCAGATACCACTCAGTAAATATATCCAGGAGGCAGCGGTTAAAGGTCCTAACTGCTCTGTTAAACTTCGGGAAAAGGCAATAGTAGTCCCCCAAAATAATATAGCCAATATTCCAAATATAGTATTTAAATTCTCTTGAGAAACAGATATTTTCAAATTACATCTCCCTCAGGCTTTAAAGTTAAAAAATTATTTTTTCTCCAGTTAATGCATCTATTCTACGTAAATAAATATTTAATTGCAAGAAAATTAAATATATCGAGATAGAAATTGTATAATAGAAGAAAAGGTGTGGCTCTCGTTTCTCAATATACCGGAGCAGGAGAAAAGAAAAATGCCAATCTTGTAGCCAGTCAAATGCTTTCTCTTTCCATTATATTTGGATTGATAGTTGCTGTATTTGGATTTATATTAACCCCTTATCTTGTCCCCCTTATTACTAAATCAGCCACGGTCACCAGGACAGCTATAACTTATATGCAGCTTATCTTCTGGAGAATGGCTTTAAGTAATATTATCGCAGCCATTGTAGCCCTCTACTTCTACTTTCAAGGAGGATGGAAAAAGCAGGTTATCCATGAATACAAGGAAACTATTCAATCCCCCCCTTCTCCTTTTGTTCCCGAGGAAGGATAGATTTACACTTATTATCAAATAAAAATTTCGCTACCCCCTAGTGGATTTTTTCCACACTAACAACAACAACATTAGGGTGTAATTTTTACCCTGCTGTTGCTGTTGTTGATATTTTTCTTTTTTCCTACCTACTCTTTTATCGTTTCTGCTCCCTCATAACCCGGAATCCAGGATTCTTCTTTAGGAGCTACCGGTTTTTCCGGTTTTTTATCAGTTGGCTCCTCTTTTTTGTCCAAAACAACTTTTTTTGGGGCTTCAACTGTTGTAGGTACTTGCTTATTAATCAGATACTGCTGCCCGATCCCTAAAAGGGTAGAGGTAAACCAGTACAGGGTCAAGCCGGAAGGCAGGCTGAAACTCATAAAACCGATCATTAAAGGCATCATAATAGTCATCATCCTCTGGGTCTGTTCAGCAGATCCTCCGTCTTTGCCAGTACTAGTAGTGGAGGTCATCTTCTGTTGTAGATACATTGAGCCGGCTACTAAAAGGGGCATTATGCCAAGGGAATGTATTCCAAAAATTCCATTACCCGGCAATTGAATTAGTTGTTCAGGGGCAGCCAACCCTGCAACAACTTTAGGGATACCGTCAACTATAATTTCCACCTGGTTGGGTATCCATAAAAATCCCCCGGCTATTTTGCCGGCACTATCTAAATATTCAAATTTTCTCAAGGCCTGAAAGAGTAAAATCAATATAGGCATTTGAATTAATAAAGGTAGACACCCGCTTAAAGGATTAATTTTATATTCCTTATATAACTTCATCAATTCTTGATTTAATCTTTCTTTGTCATTTTTATATTTTTCCTGCACCTCTTTCATTAAAGGTTGAATTACCTGCATCTCTCTGGTAGAGACCATCTGTTTTTGCATTAAGGGATATAAGGCTACCCTAATAAGAATGGTCATCAAAATAATAGCGATACCGTAGTTGTGGGTAAAGCTATAAAAAAATACTATTATACTGGCGAAAATATCGCCTAAAGAGTTCCATAAACTTATCAAAATAATTTTTCTCCTTTACTGCCTTAATATTTTCTAATTTATTTGATCGCTTCTGATTTTTTTACTTTCTTATCCCAGATATGATTGGAAACTTCAGCCCATTCTTTAGCCTTTTTGTTTAGTATTTTGTTACTATTTTCAGAGATCACATCTTCTGCTCCGGGATATAAAGGGCGAGCTCCGCTCTCCTTTACAATCTCTTTTAAAACATCAGGATTATCAATAATAGGACAGGGTCTTAAATGATTTTTGCAAAAAGGTTGTCTCTTCTGGTATGCAGAAAATAAAGGTGATTTAAGGACATCGAGCAAGCTTTTCTCTTTGATATTATCGCAAGTAAATTGAGCAAATGCACATGGTGCTACCTTCCCGCTAGGAGTAATATGAAAATAACTACGTCCTCCCGCAATGCAGCCTTTAGTAAACTCCCCATCGTTCCAGAAATCCATTAACATAAATGGATTATGAGTCCTGAGATAATTTAGCCGTTCAATTAAATACGCTCTCTGCTCAGGTTTTAACATTAGATTAGTATTTGGATTGCGTCCAATAGGAATGTAATGGAATGACCATCCGTAAATTGCTCCTTTATTAATCAAGAAATCAATAAATTCATCACTGGTTACTTCTTTGTAATTTTCCCTGGTAATGGTGAGAGATGCGCCAAATAAAGCACCACGACTTCGAAGCCTGTCCATAGCACTTACAATCTTATCAAATACGCCTTCTCCACGCCGGGCATCAGTCCGTTCTTTCCATCCCTCCAAGCTAATGGCCGGGGCAATATTTCCTAATTCGACAATCTTGTCGGCAACTTCATCCTTAATAAGGGTACCGTTTGTGTAGATCATAAAGGCCATATCGTTATGTTTTTCAGCAATTTCAAATAAATAGGGATAGACAAATGGCTCTCCCCCCGACATTGCAATCCAGTATATCCCCAGTTCTTTGGCTTCGGTTAATATTCTATCTAAAAGCTCATATGATAAAGTATCATATTTCATTTGAGCACCTGCCCAGCATCCTTCGCAACGAAGATTACAGGCACTGGTAGGGTCTATTAAAATAATAAAGGGGATATTCACCCCTAATTCTTCGATTTTCTTCTTTTTTTGAGGAACACCAATAAGCCAGTTATTTATAACATAATTGGTCACCATTTTCTGCCTAACATAAGGATTAATTTCAGTCAAAACTCGATTTATGTATTCTCTTGTATTAGAATTTTGATTATGCGATTGCAAAAGAACTTCTATTTGTTCTTTATGCTCTCTGTTAATTGCTATCTGTTTTAATAAACTAGCAAGTTTAGGAATATTTTGTTCCGGATTTTTTGCCAAATAATTTAGAGTTTGTTGAAGAACTTTCTCACCTACAAATTTTTTAGCATAATTAAGATTAATCATTTATGCCCCCTCAAATCTCATCTTTTTTTATTATTTTTTATATTTATTTGTTTTTAAAATCACTACTATTCAACTCAATTTATTTTTAAACCTACTGACTACATAAATCGAGAGTTTTATAATTAAACGATAGGTTCTTGATATCATTTAAAACAGAATGATCAACGGCTTCCGCACCTAATTTAATACATCTCTGTACACGGTGAAAATCACGCCAACGAATATTTTCAACCCTTGGCCTAATGATAGCCACATTGCTATCATTAGGAATAAAAATCATTTTATCTTGATTTTTTTCCATAACTTTAAGAGCATTTCCGACAATTTTAAAACCCGCAGGAATTATACGCTGAAACTTATTAGAAATTCCTTTAGGAGAAACAACACCATTTACATAAGGTATCTGACAAATATTTTGCAATATATTCTTGGAATATTGTTTTAAGGCTATCAAGTAGTTAACATTATCAATTGAGGAACTAACATCAACAGCAATTACTATATCAGCACCCATATCAAAAGCCGTTTGAATGGGCAGAGGATTAACAAGAACGCCATCAACCAGCCATCGATTATCTATCTCTACCGGTGCAAAAATACCAGGAAATGCGGAACTAGCTAATATTGCTTTAGATACCGACCCTTTATTTATAAGGACCTCTTCTCCTATTTCAATATCAGTAGCAACCACAGTTAAAGGAATTTTTAATTCAGAGAAATGCTTCTGCTGGGTAAAGACTGAAAAAAATCTCTCCAGTTTATTCCCGGCAAATATCCCTTTAGGAGGGTCAACATCTATCATCTTTAATAGTTTTATCCATCCGGTCTCAAGAGCTATTTTTTCCAACTCATAAATATTACGTCCTGCAGCATATCCAGCACCAACTATGGCTCCAAAACTTGTTCCTACAACAAGATCTATATGTATGTCTGCTTCGTACAAAACCTTAAGTACTCCTAAATGAGCGTATCCACGAGCTCCTCCGCTCCCCAGAACAAGTCCGATTTTGGTGGCTTTACTATGCTGCAACTTTTTCTTCTCCTTTAATATATTTCTTCCATATAAGAATTTACTGTATCTTCAAGAATTTTCTTATTTAGTTTAATTTTTTCTGAACAAGAAATTGGCTTTCCAATCTTTACTTCAATTTTATTTAATTTAGGAAATTTTGCTCCGACCGGTAATACCTTATCAGCTCCCTTGATTGCCATAGGAATAATTGGGACACCTGTCTTTATTGCAAGATATGCAGCTCCGGCTTTGGCTGAGAAACCATCTTTTTCATTAGCAATTCTTCCTTCGGGGAAAATTCCCAAAACGCCACCTGTCTGTAAGATTCTCATCGATTTTTTTATCAGTGCAATATCCCCTTGAACGGGTATAGCACCGACTCCTCGTAGTATATACCCGTAAAAATTCATTTTAAAAAGATAAGCAGCAGACATAAAGGTTATTTTAGGTCTAATAGACGATACAACTATAAATCCATCGAATACGCTTGAATGGTTTGCTACAATAACAAAAGGACCTGTCTTCGGTATATTTTCGCTATCGATTATTTTAAGCTTAAAAATTAATTTTAAAATAACCAAACTAAAACTTTTTATAATAATATATAACAAAATATTACCCCTCAAATAATGCAAAAATCCCCGTAAACCTTAAATTAGTCGTTAGTGAATAGTGAATAGTCGTTAGCTTCAAATACAAAATGCAAGATACACAATTCGACTCTTAAACACAACTATTTTATCTACCTTGCTAAGTGAGACTTAGGAAAAAAGGAAATTCCTATACAATTACAATAAATTTACGGGGATTACTTTAAAAAAATTTTCCCACAGATCTTTTTACTTAATTTTCTTGGATAATTGATCAATTTTATTCCCCAGATCATCAATCTTTTTTTCTAAATTATCTACACATTTTTTAGAAGCAAAATTCATCTTCTCCAAGCTTTTGTCAATTTCAGGTTTAATCTTCTCTTCTATTAATTTATCTTTTTCTTTTTCTGCCTTATCCATAAGGTCCAATACAAATTCCTTGCTCTCACTCTGGCTTAATTCGCCTTTTTTAATTAACTCTTGAGCTATTTCATTTGCCCTTTCTTTAGTAAGAGATACTATACCTAAACCACTAAGAAACATCTTTCTACCTAACTTAAACATATCCTCACCTCCTCTTTTTAATATTTTCAATGGAGAAAAGATTGAAGGAAGCATTATTTTTTTAGTCTTCTCCTGCTCAACAATAATCTGAGCTAAAACTAAAGAAGTTATATCCTCTTTAGTTTTATTATCCATCACCTTCAGGTCAACTCCCTCTCGAATCAATCTGGAAACTTCAGAAAGATTCACATACCTTTTCTCTTTCGTATCATATAGCTTGCGATTTGAATATTTTTTAATAATATATTCTTCCATAAATATAACACCACCTTTTATTTATAGTTTACGCAATGCGTTACAATATAAATATAACACGGTGCGTTATATTTGTCAAGACCTTAGTAGAATTTTTTTCCGCTGCTGTTGCTGCTGCTGAAATATATTAAAATTGTCATTGCAAGGAGCAAGGCAAGCCTGCCCCAGCGAAAACAGGGGAAGCAATCTCGTGCTTCCTATTTACTTGTTATTCCCCCTAAAAGAAGAGAAGGAAAATATATTTTGATAAATTTGTGCTAAAATATTTTTTAATAAGAAGGATTTTTTTGATTTAAATGGCGAAATATGGTTATATATAATAGAAGGGAGCAGGCTCGATGAATCGAGCCCTGATCTATTATTAGTTAACTAGTCAAGTAAGGACGTATCGCAATACGCCCTTACTTGCTAAACTCTTTAAGCTATGTGCTTTTTTCTGTGAAATTGCCACACGCTCCCTGTGGCCGCTCCATGACGTTACGAACAGGTGAGAGGCCGCCTATCCTACGAGTGTAAAGAAGGAGGAAAATAAAGGTACTGTCAAAAATAATATGAAAGAATATGAAAAATAAATTCCACAGATAATGAAAAAAATGTTTTAATCGTTCTTTGAAAAAAGAAGATCTCGTTTAGTGGATTTGCCATTTCTTTAGGCTAAATAGTCAACTATCCACAAAAAGCATAAAGCTACTTAGTTAATTTTACCTATTTAACCAAAAAGACAGAAAAGAATTAGCTAAGCTAAGGTAGCAAGCTTAATAATCTTAGCTCATTTACCCTGAAGAGTAGCTATTTCCTTTAAGGACTCTAAAGGCATAGGTACTGAGTAATTAAGGCTAATATGGGGTCGAAGGAAGTTATAGTAAGTGACAAAGAGAAATTGCCCCATTTACAGAATTAAAACCACCAGCCGCCCTGGTATGAAACTTGTAAGTACGATTCAGTCTTTCTAATAGAGCTCTTTAAAGGGACGGAATTCCTCTGACTCTTTATCCAGGTTCTGCAGTCCAACCACCTTCTTATGGGTTAAATTAGGCTCATAGTTCTGGTTGATAAAATGGATCCCTGCTGGATAAGAGGGGTTACCATCGGTTACCAGAGTAATCTCTTCTCCAGGAGAAGCAGTACGGATAGCCTCATTAATAGCGATAACAGCCGGTAGAGTATCTCTACTCTTCTCGATATGATAGGCAGTGATTTTGCGGTTACAAGAGGAGATAAAGAAAAAGACAAAATGGTTTTTGCCTCTCACTTTGATGTAGGTCTCATCTCCAGCTTGAATATGGTCTACTTCTCCTTTATAGGTCTTGTTGAACCTATGACAATAGGGGGCAACTATTTCGGTATAATTTAAGACACTCTGGTAGGAGAGGGGAAGAGAAAAGACATTACGCAGAATAAAGGCCGTCTTTCTGGCCGAGATACCTAAAGAGATGTGAAAGGTAAGGGCAAGGCAGAGAGTATTAAGGGAGTTGTGGATTTTAAAAAGGCAAGAAGCATCTTTTTCTTCAGGGGCAGAATGCCTCAACTGCTTTTCACTGAAATGATATTCTCTATACTGATATCTGAGTTTAAACTGAGAGGATTTAATTTTGGTTAAAAGCTTTTCAGCAAAATTGAGTTTGCCCTTATTTTTTAAAAAGGAGGAGCATCTGTCATTGTCACATTTATAGATAGAGACATCTTTTCGTTCTTTCCAAAGATAAAGTGAATGGCTACAATGAGGGCAATAATATTTAGCTTTATTCCGATGACGAGGATGTACCTGTGATAAAGAAGAGCAGACTTTACACTTAAGCTGTGAGCGTTTTTTACCATCGTTAAAATAAAGATATTCTGCGGGAGCACCACAGACTCTACAGAGAGACCCTTTAGGTGCCTTAGTCTTAGGATCTTTATTATTAACCGGTAAAAGAGGATGACCCTTCTCCTTCTGGTAATTAGATAAAAGCTCTTTCCAATTTAACTTAGGGGCCTTTTGGGGAGGAGCTTTGAGTGGTGGTTCTGGATCAACAAAGAAGTTGCGGTAATTAGGGTGTTTCTCTTTAAAATCATCTTTAGGCTTAACCTCAGGATTGCGGTTAGCTAAGACCTCTATGAGACCTTGAATAATTTGTTCTATCTCTCTACGGGTGAACTTAGAGCAGATCCAGATAACAAAACGAGTAGTCTTTTTCACTTGACTTGCCTCCTTTTTTGAGGTAGTTCTCTTAAATCCTACTAAAAAAGTAGGGGGGAGGCAAGTCAATTTCACTAAAACATTTGAGAATAAAGAGTTTAAAAGAAAATTAATAAATTATTTTTGACATTACTAAAAATAAAAAGAAGGAGGAAAAAATGAAAAATTTTAAAATAGAAAAAGATCCGGAATTAGAAGATTTATTAACCAAATGTAAGAAAAAAGGATTAAAATTCGGTTTAGCCTTAGGAAGTGGTTCGGCCCGAGGAATGTCTCATATCGGAGTAATTCAGGTCCTGGAAGCCTATAATATTCCTATCGATATGATTGCTGGCACCAGTATCGGTGCTGTAGTAGGCTCAGTATATGCTACTGGAGCCTCTGTTGAGCAGATAAAAGAAGCTGCTCTATCTATGAAACAAAGCAAAACGATATCTCTAATGGATCCTACCCTCCCCCATTCAGGACTATTAAGTGGTAATCGGGTAGAAGAAATATTAAATAAAATTGCTTTAAAAGATAAAACTTTCGATGATTTAAAAATCCCTTTTGCTGCCGTAGCTACCGATATAAAGACCGGGGCGAAAGTAATTTTAAATCAGGAAAGTGTAATAAAGGCAGTAAGGGCTAGTATCTCCATCCCGGGAATTTTCACTCCAGCAAAGTATCAGGATTATTATCTGGTTGATGGTGGAGTAGTAGACCCGGTACCTGCAGATGTGGTACAAAAAATGGGAGCTGATATTATCATTGCAGTCAGTCTTACTGAAAAAAGTCCAAAACCAATAATTATGATGGTAAACAAAGAAACGGGTGACCTAAAAGAAGTGGAAGATACCTTTTCTTTTAAGATAAATATAAAAGAAATTCCCAAATTTAAAACAGTAAAAAAAATTACTTCTTTGGTAGAAAAAGAGGTAACCTCTTTGGGGAAAAAGGTAAAAGGAGTTAAGAAGAAGTTGGAAGGTCCGCATATTATCGAAATAATCAGTAAATCTGTGGATATTATGGAAAAAGAAATTACCTCCCGAGGTCTGTCCGAAGCAGATGTGATAATCATCCCCTTTGGGATTGATGGTATATCCCTCTTTGAATTCGATAAAGCCGATATATGTATTAAAGGTGGTATAGATGCCACTTTAGCTAAAATTCCTCAGATTAAGGAAATAATAAAAGAAAAACTACGGGCAACCGGGAGATTTAAAAAATTTTGGTAAAATTTTATTTTATAAAAGAAATATTATAAATTTATTATTAAGAAAGTAGGGCGCAGAAAAAATGTCTAAAAATATTTTCAAATTTATATTGGTTTTTGTCTTATTATTTTGCCTATCTAGTTCTATCCTCTTTGTCTTTGCAGATACAAAAAGTAAATTAACAACGGAAAATACTGCAAACGATCTAACTTATGCTGATATGGAATCTCTGTTTGTTGGTAAAATATTTATTAATGAAGATGGAAAAATTAAGTTAAAGATAGAGAGAGATTTAGAATTAGAAAACTTATTAGAAAGATGTAAAAAAAAGGGGTTGAAATTCGGCTTAGCTTTAGGGAGTGGATCTGCCCGAGGATTAGCTCATGTAGGGGTTATCCAGGCACTGGAGGCCTACCACATCCCTATTGATATGATTGCCGGCACCAGTATTGGTTCAGTAATAGGTTCTCTTTATGCTGCTGGGGCTTCTATTGACCAGTTGGAAGAAGCTGCTCTCTCGATGAAAAAGAGTAAGACTTTTTCTTTAATAGACCCTACCTTGCCTCATTCGGGATTAATAAGTGGTAAACGGGTAGAAGATATGTTAAGTGATTTAATTTTAGAGGACAAAACTTTTGATGATCTTAGAATTCCCTTTGCTGCTGTAGCTACCGATGTAGAAAGTGGAGCAGAGGTTATCCTAAATCAAGGGAAACTAATAGATGCCGTAAGGGCAAGTATCTCCATCCCGGGAGTATTCACTCCGGTAAAGTATCAGAATTATTACCTGGTAGATGGAGGGGTAGTGGACCCAGTCCCGGTGGATGTAGTTCAGAAGATGGGGGCTGATATTATTATTGCCGTCAGTCTGGCAAAAATAACCCCTTATACCACAGTCTTAATGATTAATAAAGAGACGGGTGGTCTAAAGGAAGTGGAAAAAAGTTCTGTTCTTCAACAGAAGATAGAACAGGTAAAATCAAGCTTTAAAGGTCCCAGTATCTTTGAAGTAATCATTCAAACTATTGATATTATGGAAGCAAAGATTACAGACCAAAGTTTGGAAGGATCTGATATAGTTATAGTCCCCTTCGGAATTAAAGATATCAATCTTTTAGATTTTGATAAAGCTGAACCAGTTATTAAGGGTGGTATAATGGCTACCCTGATTAATATACCTGAGATTAAAAGAGTAATTAAAGAAAAGTTAGAATAAAAAAGGATGGGTAAAAGATGGTTTTTACAAAATTCAAAAGAAGATATAAGAATCTTAAAAGGCTTCAACAAATAACCTCTATTTTAATCAAGTATGGATTCGATTATTTTGTAAAACAGTTGGGATTAATTAACCTGGCTTCTAAGAGCGGAAAAATTCTTAAACTAAAACCTTCCAAAATTGCCCAGTTACCCCTTCCTGTAAGAGTCCGTCTTGCCATTGAAGAATTAGGCCCTACCTTCGTTAAATTAGGTCAGATTTTAAGTACCAGACCTGATTTAATTCCTCCGGATTATATTGAGGAACTACAAAAGCTTCAGGATAAAGTTCCTCCCTTTGCCTATGCACAGGTCAATCAGATGATAAAAAGAGAACTGGGAGCTGATATTTTGGAAATATTTAAATCATTCGAGCAGAAACCTTTCGCTGCTGCCTCTTTAGGTCAGGTTCACCAAGCTATATTAGAAGATGGGGATAAAGCAGTAGTGAAGGTTCAACGCCCGGATATTGAAAAAGTAATTGAAACTGATTTAGATATCCTCTTCCATTTAGCCCGCCTTACCGAAAAACATATTCCAGCCAGCCGCCTATATAACCCGGTAGGAATAGTTGAGGAATTTACTAAAGCAATTAGACTTGAGTTGGATTATGGAACTGAGGGTAGAAATGCGGAAAAATTTAGTAAAAATTTTGAAGAAGATGAAACAGTCTATGCCCCTAAAGTTTATTGGGAATTTAGCAGTAAACGCATCTTAACTATGGAATTTATCCAGGGGATAAAGGTAAATAATATTAAGGAGTTAGATAAAGCCGGATATGATCGCAATAAGATAGCGGAAAATGGAGCCAAAGCTTTCATGAAACAAATATTAATCGATGGATTTTTCCACGCCGATCCCCATCCCGGAAACATCCTGGTAATGAAAGATGGAGTAATTGGTTTTATGGATTTTGGAATGATGGGCCGACTGGATGAAGAGATCAGGGAAAAGGGAGTAGACCTATTTATTGCCATAATGGAACGAAATCCTAATAAAATTATAAATGAAATGTTAAATTTAGGAATTGCTCCCCCAGAAATTGATATGCATTCTTTAAAGGTAGATATTAGAGAAATGCTAGACCAATATTATGATAGAACTTTAAAAGAAATTAAACTTGGAGAATTAGTTAATCAATTAGTAAAAATTTTTATAAAATATCATATAAAGATTCCTGCTGAGTTTACTTTACTCGGCAAATCACTCCTTACTATTGAAGGTATCGGGTTAGAGCTTGACCCTGATTTTAATCTTGCAGAAATCGCCAAACCCTATGCAAAAGACCTTATTCTGGAGAGAAAAAGCCCTCAACGTCTTTTTACCAAATTATTAAATGACTTAAGCGAACTTTATAATTTAATAATCTTAATACCCCGACAGTTAAATAAGGCTTTGAAAAAGATGGAAAAAGGTACCTTCAAATTAGAATTCCAACATCGGGGCTTAGAAAATTTAATTAATGCTTTAGATAAGGCTGCTAATAGAATGGCCTACAGTCTTATCCTGGCTGCCATTATTGTTGGCTCATCTTTAATCATGCAAACTAATAAAGGGCCAATCTTTATGGGCTTTCCGGTTATTGGAGTTCTTGGTTTTCTAATTTCTGGTGTATTAGGTTTGGGTTTAGTAATTTTAATTATCCGTTCAGGAAAGATGTGATATAAAGCTTACTCAACTTGGCCCTATTTTCTTATTCATAAAATTCTTATAAAATAACAATGTCATTAACTTAAGATGTACGTATTAATAAATCTCCTCACAGCAGAGCTACGGGGTATCTATTACTCTCTAAAGGAAACTAATTGATCGCAGCAGAGTGCGGGGAATCAAACCCTAAGAGATTAAAGTAAGCGTTTTTGAATAATCCGTAATGGTTTTTTTCAAAAGGCCTACTTTTTTTGAACATACTTTTGGAAGGAGTTTGTCATTTGTATCTATTCTTCAATTCTGTTTGAATATTCTAAAAACTTCTTTTGTTTACATTTGAATAAGTACCAGATAATTGCCCCTTAGTGTGTTTATAATGTCGTCCATTACGTACCGGAAGGATGTTACTTGATATTTCTACTATAATTTTATCAAACATCTCTTTTTTCCTTCCCTTATCCTTTTCCAGTATAAAACGAATTAATTCTTCCTTCATAATTCCAATAGCAATATTTTTATTAATCTCCATTTTATACTTGTATTTTTGATGATTTTTAATATTAAACTCTAACTTAGCATCTAGAAGAATATCATGCATAACATTACATAAATATACCGTAGCGTAAATATCCTGTTCAATCATAATAAGACTGGTTCCTGTAAAATTTTCAATAAAAAACTTATTCTTTAACACATTATATGCAGTTTCTATTTCCCAGCGTAATCTATATAAATATACAATTTCAGATGTATTGAATTCTTCTATCGGAAGATTCGTAGCCAAATATTCCCTATTACCATTATCTAATTCAAATCGCACAAATCTTAATGGTATAGAACCTGTCTTTGCTAATTTGTCAGCTGTTGACGTTCCTTTATGTGGAGATAATCTGGATTTATCAAACATAATATTGACATATTCATCATCGGTAGTCATAGTGAGCTGTTCTTTTTTGAATACAGTTGCTCCAATTCGTATTAAAAAGCTTTCATTGTGTTCCATCAAATTAATAAAAAATTCACCAGAGGGGTATCCTCGATCAAAAATTACTATTCGAGGCTTCTCGCCGGTAATAGAGTCGCATTTATCAATATGTAAAAGCGCTTGCTTCCGTTCACTAAATTTCCATTTATTAATAGTACAATCAATAATCATTTTATTTAGTAGATCAAAAAGACATGATATTCCAAGCTATTATATCAATACTATACGATAGAAGCAAAGAAACGTAATTTTTAATTATCTCTGAAACACATATTAAAAAATTAATTCTTCTTTTTCTTCCCATTTTAGAGACCTACTGACTGCTTTCTTCCAGCCTTTATATAATTTTTCTTTTGTTTTTTCATCCATATTAGGTTTAAATTCTTGATCTACTTTCCATTTGGAGGCAATTTCTGTCTTGTCCTTCCAGAAGCCAACCGCTAAACCAGAAAGATATGCTGCTCCTAAAGCAGTAGTCTCTGCAACTTTAGGTCTTACCACCGGAACTTCTAAAATATCGGATTGGAATTGCATTAGGAAATTGTCTCTTACCGCCCCTCCATCGACTTTTAATTTTTTCAAACTAATCCCTGAGTCTTTCTGAATAACTTCCAGGACATCGCGGCTCTGATAAGCTATGGACTCTTCTGCTGCTCTTAAAATATGCTCTTTCTTTGCCCCCCGGGTTAGCCCTACAATGACACCCCGAGCATACATATCCCAGTAAGGAGCGCCAAGGCCCACAAAGGCAGGGACTAAATAAACTCCGTTAGTATTTTTAACCCTTAGAGCATATTTTTCAATTTCTTTAGAATTTTTTATAAGCCCAAGTTCGTCCCTTAACCACTGCACTACTGCCCCAGCGATAAAGATACTCCCTTCTAAGGCATATTCTACTTTACCATTAACCCCCCAGGCAATAGTGGTCAAAAGACCATTCTTGGAGGGAATAATTTTCTCTCCGGTATTCATCAAGATAAAACATCCGGTTCCATAAGTATTTTTGGCCATACCAGGTTCATAACAGGCCTGGCCAAAAAGGGCGGCTTGCTGATCACCGGCATCACCAGAAATGGAAACCTCTGCTCCGAATATTTCCTTATCGGTGTGACCGTAAATATAACTCGAAGGCAAGGGTGTGGGGAGCATAGTTTTGGGGATATCCAGTTCTGTTAATATCTCTTCATCCCAATCAAGATTATGGATATTAAATAACATTGTCCGAGAAGCATTGGAATAATCAATTACGTGGGCTTTGCCTTTAGTCAAATTCCAGATAAGCCAGCTGTCCACTGTACCAAAAAGGACTTCTCCTTTTTTGGCCTTTCCCCTGACCCCGCCTACATTATCTAAAATCCATTTAATCTTGGTGCCGGAAAAATAGGCATCGACCACCAGACCGGTCTTTTTTTGGATAATCTCCGCCAGCCCTTTCTTTTTAAGTTGGTCACATATAGGAGCAGTCCTTCGACATTGCCACACAATAGCATTATAAACAGGTTTGCCGGTTTTTCTATCCCAAACTATAGTAGTCTCTCTTTGATTGGTTATACCAATAGCAGCTATATCAACAGCTTTCAGCCCAGCCTTATTTAGTGCATTTTTAGCTACTTCTATCTGAGAAGACCAAATTTCTGTTGGGTCATGTTCTACCCAACCAGGTTTAGGATAGATTTGTTTAAATTCTTTACTATCAGTACTAACTATAGTTCCATTATGATTGAAGATTATCGCTCGAGAACTGGTAGTCCCCTGATCCAGAGCCATGATATATTTTGCCAATTACAACACCTCCAATAATTTCTTCATTATTTGTTTAGCTCCCTCAGCAGGTAGGGTTATATATATATCCGGAAGGATACCGGTAATTTTTCTATATTCATTTTTAATACTCTTCATAAAGCAATTAATATAATTTTTTTCTATTAAGTTTACAGTACAACCGCCAAAACCAGCACCTGTCATCCTGGCCCCTAAGACTCCTTCCTGTTTTAAAGCTAAATCCACGAGGAGGTCCAATTCGGCACAACTTACTTCATAATCTTCCTTAAGACTTTGGTGGGATTCTATCATCAGTTGACCAAAGGTAGAATAATTTCCCATCCTTAAAGCCCGTACCCCAGCCTGAACCCGATAATTTTCTGAAATTACATGTCTGGCTCTACGGGCAATAACTTCCGGTAATTGACTCTGATATCTTTTATATTCATCTATGCTAATATCTCTTAAAGCTCTGATTTCGCGTTTTAAATTATGTTTAAAAAATTCGGCAGCTATTTTGCATTCTTCTTTTCTTCTGTTATATTCAGAATCAATCAACCCCCTTTGAACTTTGGAATTGCAAATTACAATCTGATAATTGTGGTCTTTAAAGAGGACTAATTCATATTTATTGGTTCTACAATCAATAAAAAGAGCATAATTTTTTTGCCCCAAACAGGAAACATATTGGTCCATAATGCCACAGGCTACACCTACAAAATTATTCTCTGCTCTCCGACAGAGATGAGCCATTTCTATCGGTTTAATCTTTAGTGAATTTAATTTTGCCATAGTTAAGGCAGTTACTACTTCTAAAGCAGCAGAAGAACTCAATCCTGCTTTCTGAGGAATATCACTGGTGAAGATAAGATTTGCTCCTTGTAAAGGATGTCCTGCCTTTTGTATCTCATCCATTACGCCCATCAAATAATTGGCCCAGGTATCTTTTTTGGAAGGAAATAAATTATCTAAAGAAAATTTAACTTCGGCTTTATAACCCAGATCAAAAACTTGAACCAATTGATCGTTTCTTAATTGACCCAGCATAATTATCTTTTTTCCGATAGCTATCGGGAGAACAAATCCTTCATTATAGTCAGTATGTTCACCAATTAAATTAACTCTCCCGGGTGCAGAAAAAGCCCCTTTAGCCAAACCAGTATCAGTAAATTTTTCGTTAAATAGCTTCCAGAGTTTATTTAAATCTTGCACTGAAATCTCCTCTTCATCTTACTTTATACCCAATTGTGTTTATAATTAATCTTCCAGTCAATTTTATTCTAATTCGGAAATCTTTAATAGCAAACTACTCCATCTGGTGGCGTATCCCTTAGTTCTTGAGCTTTTTCTTCAGGTAAACAATTGTTAATAAAAGCTCCGGCTCCCAATTCACTTCCAGCCAGGTATTTAAGTTTATCTTTTGTGCGATAAGGGGGATAAAATTCAATATGGAAATGAGAATATTCTTTGCCTGTCCCATTGGTAGGTTGTTGGTGAATGGCCATGATATAAGGGAGGGCAAAACCAAAAAGATTATCATATTTCATTAATAAGGTTTTTAAAATTGCCGCTAAATCAATTTCTTCTTTTTCGGAAAAATCATTAAAAGAAGAGAGGTGTTTATTAGCATAAATGTGCACTTCATAAGTGTAACAAGCAGAAAAAGGCACCAGTGCGGTAAAAGAATCATTGCTAATAATAATTCGTCTGCCATCTTTTTTTTCTTCTTTTAAGGTCTTGCAGAAGAGACATTCCCCTTCTTTTTCTAAATATTCTTTACTGGAATTTAGTTCCTGTTCTATAATCGGCGGAATAAAAGGATAGGCGTATATCTGGCCATGAGGATGGTGGAGAGTCACCCCTACTTCCTCACCTTTATTTTCAAAAATAAAAACATATTTAATAAAGTCTTTATCCCCTAACTCCCGATAGCGATCTCTCCATACCTTTACCAATTTAATATAACGACTTAATGGTTTTCTCGACATAATTCCATCATGGTCAGAAGTAAATAGAACTACTTCACAAATTCCCTGGGCCTTGTCATGCTTAAAAAATTCAGAGTCTTTTTCGGTTACTTCCGGTGAGTCTTGCTGCAAAGATGGAAATTTATTTTCAAAAACTACTATATCATAATCTTCGGCCGGCACTTCTGTGGCTAAACCTCCCTTTTTGGTAGGACAAAGAGGACAATAATCTTTCGGAGGTTTATAGGTTCTATTCTGTCGATGAGTGGCTATTATTATCCATTGCTTCAGGATGGGATTCCATCTTATTTCTAACATCCCTGTCCTCCTTTTCTTCTTCAGTATCAGTAAAAGTATAATAAATTAAATAACGTCCATCTTCTTTTTTAATTCTTTTCTTATGTATTTGCACCAAAACCACCTCGTTAATACTCATCTCAGGCTAATTTTTATTTTCTCTTCGTACCGATGTTTAGATAATTAGCGATGTTGGCATCAGCATCTATGTTAAATTTAATCTTGCTGGTTGTTGAAGTTAAAAGAGTGGCTACTCCTGGCCCATGACCGGCAATTACACAATCACTATGAACTACTATCCCTACAGAGACTGCTCCTTCTCTATAACTTCTTCCATAACTATTATCCGCATCACTAATCGCCACAATATCTCCAAATCTAAGTTGATCTAATTTGTATTTTCCTACCATCTTCTTATCGGCAGTAGTAATATCATAATCACCGCTAGCCACACTAGCTGAACCCAATCCGGAGCCCATCAGTTTAGCTGGAATTTCACAGGTAACCGGCACGCTAATGTTGCCATTACCCATCTCTTTAATCTTCATTTTTTCTAACAAAGAAGGGTCTAAATTAAAAACTTTTATCTCGGGATAATCTAATAATTTTAATCCTTGTCCATAAGCTTTAATTAAAATCTTGTCTTCTATGCAAAGTTTCTCTAAAGTATCCTGAGCAAAATCAATCAATACATGTTCTATCCCTCCGTGATGACCGGTTACTACACCTAATGCACCCTTGGCTTCTCCGCTTACTACTCGAGCTTGATTACCCATACAGGCTAATATATTATAAGCACAATTAGGTCCTTCGTCTCTCTTTTCTTCACTTACTACCGTGGAAACTCCGGGTTCTACATGGTCGGCCTCCCAACCGAAGGCTTTATCTCCAACTTTGATATTATAAGTTATGCCACCTACCCCAGGCACTACCACCGGTTTGCCGTCATAAGTAATCCTATAGGGTCCTCTCCTTACCGGATAACTCACTCTCCCCTGAACAGAAATCATTACTAATTTGTCTTTGTTGGTTCTTAACATAAATTTCGCCGCCTTTCTTAACTTTTTTTAAATTTTTTTAAGATATTTTTCTATAATATTCTACAATAGATAATAAGCATAAGAATATAATACCACTCACATCTGCTTTATTCCACGGGATATTTAAGCATATTTTCCCCTCTGTGTTCGCTCTTAATCCCCGATAAGCCAAATATTCCCAGTATTATTATGCCAAATCCGGCTATCTGATAAAAGTTAGGGACTTCTTTTAATATAAATCGGGCTAACGCAATAGAAAAAGTCGGATACACCGAAACCAGAGTGGTGGCTTTGGATAAATTTAATCTCTTGATAGCTTCATACCAGATAGAATAGTGTAAAGCAAAACCGATAATCCCTTGAAATAATAATATCAACAAAACACCCTTAACTCCCAATTTATCATACTGGTTCATTCCCTTTGCACTGCTAATGATAAATAGAAATACCCCTCCATATAAGGTTCTTGCTGTAGCTATTAACGTCGGGGTAATCTCTTTATGGGCAGTCATCAATCTCTTGCTGAAAAAATGAGCTATCTGCCAGCAAAGTGGGGTCAATAAGACTAATAAATCCCCCCAATTAAAAATAAACTCTACCCTGTATACTACCACCAAAGTTCCCAACATAATTATAAAAGTAAAAAATATTTGTTTTAAAGTAATTTTCTCATTTAATAATATGTAGCCGATAAAGATGGCATATAATGGTTCTATTACTAATAAAATAGAGGAATTAATCCCGCTGGTCAGGGTAACTCCAAAGAAGAAACAGATATTAGAAAGGGTAATGCCAAAAAAACCGATTAGTAAAAGGTGAAAAAAATATTTTTTATCAAATAATGTTCTCCAGTTCCCTTTTAGGGCAGCTAATACAAAAAGGAAGATACCAGCTATTAGACTGCTGAAGGTGGCAAAAAACAGAGGGTGGATTAAGCTTACTCCGTATTTAATGACAATGGGTAAAGCTCCGGCTATAAAAATAGTAATAATAACAAAAATTATTCCTTCTTTTTCTTTCTTTTCCAATATATTTACTCCAATTAAATTAGTCGTTAGTGAATAGTGAATGGTATTTAGTATGCTAAAAACTTAAAGCAAAAAGCGTAATTTAAAACTCAAAACCGTTTTCGTATATCGTATATCGTATATCGTATTGCGTATCGCGACTATTAGCGTACAGCATGTAACTTTTATGTAGGGGGCGGATTCATCCGCCCCGAAGCCATCAATCATTAATTATTACTATTTTATTCACGAGATACGAATTAGGCTTCTGGCTTCTAACTCCCAGTTCTTATTTTCTTCACTATATACTCTATGCTACATACTATATACTATTTCATATTTCCCCGGGGGAAATTTTCCCCAGCTCTTTCCCGTCTAAATCTAATTTAATCGTCCCAAACTTTAGGCTGAAAACTTTGGATAAATCTTTTTCCTCTAAGGGAGCAAAAACAATAAATATTTTTCTTTTAAAATCACACTCTTGGATAATACCTAAACTTACCACAAACCCTTGTAGGTTATCAAGAGAAACCAATAAATTTTTAAATTTATCTTCTTCGGTTATAATTAATTTTTCTACGTTAAATTTCTTCTTTGCATGGAAGAATCCACTTAATCTTTTAAATAATTCTTCTTTTGTAATTATAAATATACCTTCTGACGTCTTCTCAGCATAAATTATCTCAGTCATTAAAGTTTTTTCTAAAAAAGAGAGGTCTTCCTCACTTAAACCAATACCTGAACAATAATGGCTTCCCTTAATATTCAAATTTGCTAAATTAATTCCCAAAGAAGAGGCTTTTTTAAAATATTTTCTAAACTTTTCTTCTCTTGCCTCCCGGCGCTGAAAATAAGTCTTTCTTTTTACTTCAGTATAAGGAGATAAACGATGAATAACGATTCCATCGGTTAAATTAATGTTTTTTAAAATGTGTTCGAGTTCATCCTCTCTTTGTAAGGCAATAATATGAGAAGGAGAAATTACATCAATCATATTTTCTTTTAAAGTGCTGCCGGAATTCCCTTTTACTAATCCGGTAGTATCAACGATTATTATTTCTGCCCCTTTCTTCTTACCTTCATCAATCAACTTTTTAGTTCCACAAATGGTGGGTAAAAAATAATTAAGGGGAGAGGTTGAACCTATAAAATATAAGCTATCTGTTGAGAACTCTTTTAAGCTCTTTGTCGGCTTATTAATTAATACCATGCCCATAGTAGTAGGTGGTCCTAAGTCAGATTGCCCCATATCCACATCAACAATTCCGACTTTCCGTCCGTGTTTAGCCCAAAAATTAGCAAATAATAAAGTGCAGATACTTTTGCCGGTATCGGTTGCCCCTAATATTAATACTACTCCTCTATCTTTTAAAATTATGTTAGCTATCTCGATCCAATCTCCAGGCATAAAATATTCATTTACTAATTTTTCCTTTTTCATCTTTTACCTCAGTTTATTTCAGTTTATTATGGTGGGCTCAACAAATTAGTCGTTAGTATTAAATACAAAATACAAAACTAGTTTTTCGTTTTTAGATAGAAACGATCCGTTTTCAGTTTGCGGTTTTAAGTTATTAATCTACCCCATTTTATGAGATTGCTTCGTCACTTCGTTCCTCGCAATGACATAAAGGTAAGCCTTGTAAGCTATCAATTATTAATTATTACTATTTCATTCACACGATACGAGATACGAATTTAGATATAATAGACAGGTGAGACGCCTGTCCTACGGTTTTTTGTAGATCATTAGGGCGTATGCAATACGCCCCTACTTCTGGCTTCCGAATACTGGCTTCTTTTTTCTTCTTTCTTCACTATATACTCTATGCTACATACGATATACTCGATACTATATAATTAATATATTCTACATTTGTTTCAAAATTCCTGCTATTTTATAAAAATTGTGTTATAATTATTTTAAAGATAAGAATTTTTTCTTTTTCCTTCTAACTTTCTCCCAACAGGGGAAAGGGGAGATGAATATGAAAAAAAGAACAATTATCTTCTTTCTTATTTTAATATTTATTTTCTTTTACTCTCTGAAAGAAAATTGCGCTACTTCTAAGCCATCTATCTATCTTCTCCAGCTAAATGGTATTATAAACCCTATTACCTCTCAATATGTAGTTAGTGGGATCGAAGATGCTGAGGCAGAAGAGGCAGAATGTTTAATCCTACAATTAGATACGCCAGGGGGACTGGATACCTCGATGAGAGATATTATAAAAAAGATGTTAAATTCCACTATCCCCATAATAGTCTATGTCTCTCCTTCAGGTGGTAGAGCGGCCTCAGCTGGAGTATTTATCACTTTGGCCAGCAATATTGCTGTTATGGCTCCGGGAACTAATATCGGAGCTGCCCATCCAGTAGCTATAAGTGAGGAAGAGATTGATGAGGAAATGAAAGCCAAAATGGAAAATGATGCCGCAGCATATATTAAGACAATTGCTGAAAAGAGGGGAAGAAATACCCAGTGGGCGGAAAAGGCAGTAAGAGAAAGTGTATCTATTACTGAACAGGAAGCTATCGAAATAGGAGTAATAGAATTTATCGCTGATGATGTAGATGAATTAATAAAAATTATTAATGGGGTAAGAGTAACCACAGTAAGTGGGGAAAAAGTACTTAATACCAAAGATGCAGAAATAATTCCGGTAAAGATGAGCTATAAAGACTTATTTCTCCATTCCTTAACCAATCCTAATATAGCCTACATCTTATTATTCTTAGGAATTTATGGCATCCTGGGTGAATTTAGTAACCCCGGTTCTTTCTTCCCGGGAATTGTAGGAGGAATATCTCTTATCTTAGCCTTTGTAGCTTTCCAGAGTATACCTATAAATTATGGTGGACTTATCCTGATAATATTCGGGATTGTACTCTTCGTTTTAGAAGTATATACTCCTACTTTTGGAGTTCTTACTGCCGGTGGGGTTACCTCACTTGTTTTAGGTTCATTTATGTTACCTAAATCCACAGCTCCTTTTTTAAGGATTTCTTTGGGATTAATTATCTCCATGTCTCTTGCCTCCGCAGCCTTCTTTGTCTTTGCTTTAAGCAAAGGTATTAAGATTCAATGGAAAAAACCGGTTACCGGTAGAGAGGGTCTTATGGGAAAAGTAGGAATTACCAAAACTAATCTTACTCCAGAAGGCACCATATTCATTCATGGAGAAAGATGGCAGGCTTCTACTGAAGGTGAAAGAATTAGAGAAGGAGAAGAAGTAGAAGTAATAGAAGTAAAAGGCCTTCAGCTTATAGTCAAAAAATATATTCGAAAGGAGTAAATTGAAATGAATATAATTACCAATCTACAAATGTATTTAGGAATTTTAATAATAATTATTATTATCTTATCTCAGGCTATAAAAATACTGCGAGAATACGAAAGAGGGGTTATCTTCAGATTAGGAAGATTAGTCGGTGCCAAGGGCCCGGGGTTAATTCTTTTAATCCCTATGGTAGATAGAATAGTAAGGATTAGTCTTCGGATTATTACTATGGATGTCCCAGCTCAGGAGGTAATCACCAAAGATACTGTCCCGGTTAAAGTTAATGCGGTAATCTACTTTAGAGTAGTCAATCCAGAAAGTGCAGTGGTAGAAGTGCAAAATTTTGTTAATGCTACTTCACAAATCGCTCAAACTACCTTGCGCAGTGTCTTGGGACAGATGGAATTAGATGAAATATTATCACAGAGAGAAAAGATAAATCAGACCCTGCAAAAAATTGTAGATGAACACACCGGTCCCTGGGGAATTAAGGTTACTGCAGTAGAAACTAAAGATATTGAACTACCAGAAGGTATGAAAAGAGCTATGGCTAAACAAGCTGAAGCTGAAAGAGAAAGAAGAGCAAAGGTAATTCATGCTGAAGGAGAATACCAGGCCTCAGAAAAATTAGTTAAAGCTGCAGATAGAATTGCCAAAGAGCCCATTGCTTTACAACTTAGATATTTACAGACCTTAACTGAGGTGGCTACTGAGAAAAATTCTACTACTCTATTCCCTTTGCCTATCGACCTGATTAAACCTTTTCTGGAAAATTATGGTCAAAAAGAAAGTAAAAAGAAATAAATAAAGGTCATTCCTGAGGAAAGAGGAATGACCTTATACTTATATAAAATAATAACTTACTCTAAGCGGTAACTTTATATACTTTATCACCATGGCGAACTCTATCTTTTACCTTAATTCCTACTCCATCGCCGGTTTTAGCAGAATCTACAGCTTGGTGTTCTATCTGCATAGAATTTATTTTTTGTTCAAAATCAGTAGTATGCCCAATAAAATGAATGGTATCACCCAAACTTAATACTCCGTTGTCAATAACTAAAGCAGCAACACCTATTTTGGCAAAGTAATCAGTCACTTTTCCAACCATCACTTCGGCCATTTTTTTACCCTCCTTTATCTTTATAATTTTTTAATAAGCTCGGGCAAAATACACTAAAGTAGAAGATTCCTTCCCACAATAAATACATTTTCCCGAAGCTTTTTCTTGCTCAAAAGGAATGCATCTTATGCTTGCTTTGGTTTCTTCTTTTATCTTATCTTCACAATCTTTACTTCCACACCAATAAGTCTTGATTAATCCTCTCTGTTTTTCGATAATTTTTTTGAATTCATTATAATCGAAGGTCTCGCGAATATTTTCTTCTAAAAATTTCCTGGCTCGGGTAAAAAGATTTTCTTGAATATTATCCAGTAATTCTTTCACTGTCTCTACTAATTTTTCTTCTTTTACGGCTGTCTTTCCCCCGGTATCTCTTCTCACCAGCATCACCTGGCCCTTAGCCATATCTTTAGGCCCAATCTCCAGTCTTAAAGGAACTCCCCTCATCTCCCACTCGTTAAATTTCCAACCAGGGGTATACCCATCTCGGGTATCAATCTCTACCCGAAAATCTTTCTTTAAAATGGTCCGGATACTCTCGGCTTTCTCTAAAACTTCTTTCTTAGTTTTATCGAACATAATGGGCACTATGATTACCTGAACAGGAGCAACCTTGGGAGGTAATTTTAAGCCCCGTTCATCACCATGCACCATTACCAGTGCTCCGACTAATCTGGTAGTCGTCCCCCAGGAAGTCTGCCAGACATATTTCTCTTTCTGGTCTTCATCTAAAAACTTAATATTAAAGGCTTTAGCAAAATTTTGTCCCAGGTTATGAGAGGTTCCCGCTTGTAAGACTTTTCCATCAGCCATAAGGGCTTCTAAGGTATAAGTATGTAAGGCACCAGCAAATTTTTCTTTTTCAGTCTTTCGTCCTACAATTACCGGGATAGCCAGGTCTTTTTCAATATAATCCCGATAAACCTGATTTAATATTTTTAAGGTCTCTTCTTCTGCCTCTTGCTCGGTCTTGTGGGCAGTATGGCCCTCCTGCCAGAGAAATTCGGTAGTCCTTAAAAACAGACGGGTTACCTTCTCCCAACGCACAATATTCACCCATTGATTTATTAAAATAGGTAAGTCTCTCCAGGATTTAACCCATTTAGAGTATAAACTGCAAATAACTGCTTCAGAAGTTGGTCGTACTGCTAATCTTTCTTCAAGTTTTTGGTTACCTCCATGAGTTACCCAGGCAACCTCGGGAGCAAAACCCTCAACATGTTCTGCTTCTTTTTTTAATAAACTCTCAGGAATAAACAAGGGGAAACAAGCATTCTTATGCCCGGTTTCTTTAATCCTTCTGTCCAGCCCTGCCTGCATATTCTCCCATAGACCATATCCGTAAGGCCTAATTACCATGCAACCTTTTATGGTAGTATAATCAGCCAGTTCAGCTTTTCTTACTACATCCACATACCATTGTGGAAAGTTCTTCTCCTTTGAGGCAATCTCTTTAACAAATTCCATATCTTTCTCCACAGATGTTCCTCCTTTGTTTATTCCTTATCTTATTACAGTCTTATAATATATTTATTAAAGATTTTATCATATTTTAGTATAGTTGTCTAAAATTTAAAAAACATATTGACAGGAGAAACATCTATCCTACTATAAAAAGACGAGATAGAAATATATAATGATAAATCATATTTTAATATAATTATCTGAATTTTTACTAAAATAAGGAAATATGATGTTGGTTATTACTGTTGTTTTATAGCTTGGCTTTCTGAACAGCGGCTTTAGCCAAAACTTGGGTCGGGTCTATTAGCGGTACCGAGATATCTCCCTCTTTTAGGATTAGAGGAATTTCAGTACAGCCAGCAATTATTGATTCTGCTCCCTTATCGATCAGTTTTTGAGCAATTTTCAAAATATTTTTTTTAATCTCTTTAGATAAATTTCCTGCTTTTACTGCATAGATTACTTTCATAACTTTTTCCTTATCCTTCTCTTCGGGAGAGATGACCTCGATATTAAATTTTTTAAAGTGTTGATGATAAATTTTTGTCTTGTAAACACCTGCTGAAGCTAAAAGCCCTACTTTTTGTATCGGGGAAATTTTTTTCCGGGTCTCTTTAGCAGTTTCTTCAATCATATTCAATATCGGTATTTTGACACTTTCTCGAATGGAGGGGAGGAAATAATGAGCGGTATTGCAGGGAATAATTATAAAATCTGCTCCTGCTTTCTCTAAGTTTTGAGCGGTCTCTCGTAAAGCCGGAATAGGGTCTTCCCCCTTTCCTAAGATAGCGGCAGTACGATCTGGTATCTTGGGGTTATTATCAATAATTATCCTTAAATGATCCTGGTCCTTTTCTGCGGGAGTAAATTTAATTATCTTATAAAATAAGTCTATAGTGGCCTCGGGCCCCATTCCACCTAAAATTCCGATAATCTTTTCTGGCATTTCTGATTTTACTTCCTTTTTACCACATTATATGGGTTTGCTCTTATTTTAAAACCAATATATTATACTACAAAAATACAAAAAATACTTCTTTTTCTAAAATATTTTTACTATTTGGTTTTCCATAATTTTATAAAACCTTTTCTTTTTGTATTTTTTAATATAAAATAGATAAAAATGTAGGGGTTCAATTCATCGAACCCGCAATAATTTAGAATGTCATTGCGAGGAATGTTAGTGACGAAGTAATCTCAATGCCGAGATTGCCACGCTCCGATAAATCGGAGCTCGCAATGACAAAAATGCCTATTTCTCGGGTCGGATAAATCCAACCCCTACCCCTAATACTAATAGTATGAGCGGGTAGAATGTGGCTTATTTATTCATATCGAATATATTTTAGAATATTAAAAAATTATTAATAGGCTTTCAGAAAACTCG
>DMCY01000055.1 GCA_003451675.1 Candidatus Atribacteria bacterium | reverse complement strand
TCGTTGCGATTTTCCTTTTTGAAAATGTGATATGATTATTTTCTGCTTCTCTATCAATTTGATCATCCTCCTTTTCCCCCTATGTCATTATCTTTCATACATAAGGGAATCATATTTCAAAGTGGTGTACTTTTCAATTAATAGAGTGGTGCAGTTTTAGAGTAACATAAACATCAATTACATTAATATTCCCGAATAGTTAAATCTTAAATTTATTTTTACAATCCTTCTATTAGCATATCCCGGGGATATTCAACTATAAAGATATAAGATATTTCCTCTTTTTTCTGAAGTTCCAATTTTAATTCCCATAATAACCAATTTCCTTTTCTGTCTTCCCAGTCTTATATTTTATTTATTTTATTTTTCTCTTTTATATAGCCCAATTAATTCTGCGGTAGCTAATATGTGTCCCTCCATGGCTTCCTCCAATTCCTTCTTCTTGCAACCCTCCTCTATATTATGTAGTTTTTCATCAAGAGCATACAATTTAAAGAAATAACGGTGAGTGCCCGAAGGCGGGCAGGGGCCTCCATACTCTAATTTTCGGAAATCATTAGTTCCTTGAGTACCCGGAACAGTATTTTCCTCTATAACATCAGTAACGTGGATATTAAATACCACCCAATGCACCCAGGTCCCCATCGGGGCATCGGGATCATCCATAATTAATGCTAACCTTTTTGTTCCTTCCGGTATATCCTCAATGATCAGACCGGGGTTAATATCTTCACCATCACAGGTAAATTTTTGCGGAATAAATCCATTGTTTTCAAATTCAAGACTTTCTAATTTCATAGCTTTATCCTCCTTTTTTCCTGACAAAGGACCGTCCCCTGTCAGGTTTTTAGCTTATATTTTAAATTTTCTATTTCTTTTTCCAGCCATTTGGGGTATTTAGGTACTGCGCCAGATCGGGAAACCACAAAATTACCTACTATTTCCGCAAACTCCGCCGCTTCATATATGCTGGTCCCGCATAAATAAGAAAACAAAAAACCTGCACTATAGCTATCCCCTCCTCCAACGGTATCGGCTACCGGTCCATTTATACCTGCTACCTTTTCGAACTTGCCATTACGGTAAACAGATGAGCCATTCTTTCCATGAGTAATACAGACAATAGAAAGGTCATACTCCCGGCAAATAAGCTCAGCAAGTTTTTCTTGTTTTAATGTTTGTCCGAAGAGGAGCTCAGACACAACAAGAGCCTCTCTATCATTCAGTTTTACTATTGAGCTCTGGCATAAGGATTTTTCAATCCATTCCTTTTCGTAATAATTTTGCCTTAAATTTACATCGTAAAACACCTGATGAGGATGTACCTGAGAGATAATTTGGCTGAGCACCTCCCGGTTTTCTTTAGTCCGTTGAGCCAGAGTCCCAAAACAGAATACCTCCCATTTATTTTTGGCTGAACTATCGGCTAAATCTTGATCTAAAATAATATTATCCCAGGCAACATTTTCTTTTATTAGATAAGTAGGATGACCTCTTTCATCCAGACTTACCTCTACAATCCCGGTGGGCAAATGGGGATGGACCCGGATAAAGGTAGAATCAATACCTCGCTTTTCTGTTTCTTTTAAAACTTTTCTGCCCAAGGCATCTTTGCCCACAGAAGAAATAAGTGTTGATTCAAGTCCCATTTTTGTCAGATGAGCAGCAAGATTAAAGGGGGCGCCGCCGATATAAGGTCTACTATCTATAATATCCCAGAGAATTTCACCAAACAACAACGCTTTCACTTTTTTGCCTCTCCTTTCTTCAAGTTTAAATTCAGGTGAGTACTTTCCTTATGTATAATTAATTCTACAAAATTTTGAAAAACCCTCTTTTTTTATTAAAAATAAATAAAGATTTTGTTTTTTATTAAAACAATTTGTAAATTGATTAGTCGCCCAGATAATTTAGTTAATTGGTTAGCTGGTTAATTGATTTAAATAATTTACAGTTTTCATTTGTCGGTTGCAAGATACAACCAGAATAATATTTAAAGATGGATTCCCGCTTTCGCGGGAATGACATAGTAAGGGAATAGTCCCACCTGTCATCCCTGAAATGTATAGTTCGATTCATCAAACCCATCTGTTTTTTTCTGTCATTGCGAAACGACCAAAGTGATCTCATTTTGTATCTTAAATTTATTCTCTGTATTTTCTTCACTAAATACTAACGACCAGCGACTAACGACTATTCGGACTTGCTAAAAATATAAAAAGGAATATAATTAAGTAAAATTGCCAATTAAGAGGGGGGATAATCTTGAAAATAAAAGAAGTTATGATACCAGACCTAACTTCCGTATCTGCGGATACCCCAATAAAAGAAGTGGTCAAGATTATGAGCCGACAACGTATGGTGGGGTTACCGGTTGTTGATAATGAACAGAATATTATCGGAATAATTACTGAAAGCGACATCACCAAAGCCTGTTTACCAGGCTATTATAAAGAATTACAAAATCCATCTTTTATCCCTGATTTTGACCAGTTTTCCCAGCAAGCTAAAAAGATTGCCCATCTACCGGTAAAAGATTTTATGACCACCACGGTCCATTCGATAGAAGAGGATACCAGCCGAACCGAAGCAGCAAACTTATTATTCAGAGAACATCTGAGAATAGTTCCGGTAGTAAGATCGGGTAAATTAGTAGGAATTTTAACCCCTTCATCTTTATGTAAGCACGCCATGGAAGAAGATTAGATTAGGAAAGGAATAATCAATGAATCAAACACTTATAGCCTTAATAATATTTATAACTACTCTTATATTTGTTAGCCTGGAAAAAATTAACCGCACAGTGATTGCTTTATGCGGAGCCCTTCTTTTTATATTATTAAGAATACTGAATCAGCATGAGGCTTTTTTAGCCATAGATTTTAATACCATCGGCTTACTGACCGGAATGATGGTTATGGTCTCTATAATCAAAAGGACCGGGGTATTCCAATATCTGGCGATTAAAATATCTAAGCTTGCTCGTGGGAATATCTTTTACCTCTTATTTTTTCTAAGTATTATTACCGGCATCCTATCCTCCATTCTGGATAATGTCACCACCGTAATACTAATTATCCCAATAACTTTAGCTATCTGTGAAAACTTAGAAATATCTCCCGTACCTCTGGTACTATCAGAAATATTTGCTTCCAATATAGGCGGAACAGCAACCCTAATTGGTGACCCTCCTAACATAATAATCGGAAGTGCAGCCCATCTATCTTTTATGGATTTTATTATAAATCTCGCTCCTTTCGTCTTAGTTTTATTAATTCTCTTGCCTTTCTTTGTTAGATTGTTTTATAAAAAGGAGATATCCCAAAAAGTTGAGGAAGCCTGGGAGAGAGTAGAAAAATTCGATGAAAAGAAAGCAATCGAAGATCCAAGCTTACTAAAAAAATCTTTGGTTGTCTTTTTCTTAACTATATTAGTCTTTATCTTCCATCACAATCTAGGTTTAGAAGCAGCCACAGTTGCTTTGAGCGGAGCAACCCTACTGCTCTTAATTAGTAACATTGACCCCACTGATACTTTTTTAGAAGTAGAATGGTCTACTCTCTTCTTTTTTGCAGGACTTTTTATTATAATCGCTGGAGTGGAAAAGGTAGGTATTATTCAATGGTTGAGTAACAGAATTATTAATTTAACCAGGGGAAATCTGCCTCTTACTACTTTGGCTGTTTTATGGGTTTCTGGAATTTCCTGCTCTTTTATTAATAATATCTCCTATACCATCTCTATGGTTCCGGTAATTCATAATATCGGGGCAGCAACTTCATTTAACATCAAGCCGGTCTGGTGGGCTTTATCTTTAGGCGCCTGTTTAGGAGGAAATGGAACTTTTATAGCCGCTGCCGCTAATTTAGTAGGAGTAAATATATTAAAAAAACAGGGCAGAATAATAACCTTCAAAGATTTTTTTAGAATCGGCCTTCCGATAATGTTAATATCTATTATTCTTTCTTCAGCCTATCTCTTTCTAAGGTATTTATTATAAAATTAAAAAGGGACAACAGAAAATTGACTCCATTTTTTCACTTTAACTCAATTTATTTCTTTTAATGTCCCATCCGGCAAACCCATCAAATCCCTTCGCTTTTATTTTCCATGTAAGGACTACATTATCACCATGCATATCTTTAATAACCCTTGCAGTATAGGTTTGTGTCTCCGTACCAAGTAAAACTTCTTTGTTACCCATCGGAGTGAATTTACCAAGAAGCGTTTTTGATTGATAATACAATGTTCCAGTCTGTGGTCTGAGGGGAAATATCTCCGTATATTTTAAGACTTGAAATATAAACATCAAGAAAATCTTAGAAATTATTATTAATAAATACGTTGTTCATTATATGTTTTTCCTATGTGGCCGCAGCAAATACTATGCGCTGTTATCCTTTGATGCCACTGGATGCTACTGAATGTATAAACCATTTTTGAAATAACAAGAAGATAATCAGTGAAGGTATGGTAACCATAGAAGCAAAAGCAAAAATATCTCCCCATACTTTTGGATCCTGGCTAAAGAATTGCTGAATTGCTACTGGTAGTGGTCGATATTCATAACCACGGGTTACCATAAGTGGCCAGAGAAAGTCACCCCAGCGGACAAGAAATTGTAGAATGGCAACTGTAGCAAAAACCGGTTTTGATAAAGGAACAATAATTTTCCGATAAATTTGAAAAGGATTGGCTCCATCTATTTTTGCTGCTTCATCCAAACTTTTAGGCAAACCAATAAAAAATTGATAAAAAAGAAAAATAGAAAAAGCATCAGCTATAAAAGGCACAATTTGAACCTGATAACTATCTAACCAACCAATTCGATTTACCATTAATAATAATGGAATAACTACTGCTTCAGTAGGGATAATTATCAGAGCGATAATAAAAGAAAGTATAAACCCCCTGCCTTTAAAACGTAGCCGGGCAAGTGCATAAGCAATCATACTATTCAATACAAGCCCTGCAGATACTGTACTGCTTACAATAAAAACTGAGTTAAACATAAAGCGGCCAAAAGGCATTTGCTTAAAGACATCAAAGTAGTTTTTAAGTCCTAAGTCTCCATAAGGAATAAAAGCTGATAAACTACTCATATCTCTTATAATCTGGGTCTCATTGTTTTTAATAGAACTCACGAACATAAAAACTATAGGAAATAGGAAGAATAAAGCAATTACAATTAATAATAAATAATTGAGAATTATAGAGATGTTCTTACGAAATTTAAAAGGGAATCTTTGAGAATTTTTAACCGCAGCATCAACACTTGTCACCTTATATCACCGCCCTTTCTTCCTTTAAATAAATTCTTTGTATTAATGAAACAGCCAGCACAATCAGAAAAAACAATACTCCAATGGCTGAAGCATAACCAACGCGAAGCATTTTAAAGCCTTCCTCATATAAAAGCACAATGATAGTTTTAGTGGCTCCCTGGGGGCCTCCCTTAGTCATGACCCAAACTTGAGTAAATAACTTGAACGCCAAAATAGTAGTAGAAATAATTACAAAAATTGTGGTGTTACGCAATTGCGGAATAGTAATCTGCCAGAACTGTTGCCAGACATTAGCTCCATCAACTCGTGCTGCTTCGTATAATTCATCAGGAATGCCCTGCAAACCAGCCAAATAAATTACCATTTGGAAACCCACTCCCTGCCAAACAGATAATATCATAATAGCCGGAAGAGCTAAGGAAGTGTCGTTTAGCCAATTATAGGGTCCTAATTTTCCAAAACTAATGAAACTTATCATCTGGTTAATCAATCCTTCTCCCGGATTGTATAAAAAATACCAAACAATAGACACCACCACCATAGTAGTAACTACCGGACTAAAATAAATAGTACGAAACAGATTGATAAAGCGAAGTTTTTGATTAACTAAAACGGCCAAGAAAAGGGCAAGAAAAGTTTGTAAAGGGACTACAACAACTGCGAAAACAAAAGTATTAAGTAATGCTTGACGAAAGCTTGGGCTACTAAATAATCTTAAAAAGTTTCGAAGGGCAATAAATTGGGTAGGTAAATTAGGATTGGGTATTAATCTTTGGTCTGTAAAGGATATTACAAACGCTATAATAAAAGGAATTACCAGAAAGAGAAGCAAGAAAAGTAAGGCGGGAGTGCAAAAAGACCAAGCTATAAATGTTTCTCTTTTTTGTAATAATTTTACACTCTTTTTAAGTGGTTTTGTTTTTGAAATAGCAGATTTGCTTATCATTATTTATACATATAACCCTTTGTTCATTTTTTTCTTTTTCATTCAATTATAAGCTATTATCTTAATTTTCCCAAAATCCTTATAAGTAATATTTATATTTAATTTTATATTATCACATTAAGGCAACAAAAAGAGTAAATTAATTGACAGGTCGATTTAACTTTCACATAAACAAACAATTAGGATTTCTAATGTAAATTTACAAGTCTAAATATTCTGTGCCTGCACTTTTCAAGTAATTAAAAAGTGCAGGCACATTAAAATATCTAATTTGTAATCGGGTAACCCCGATTGTCTTCAATATCTTGATCAATTTTTTGGACAGCCTTATCTAACTCAGTCTTAACATCTGCACCGTTAACTATATTTTGTACAGCCTCTGCAAATGCAGCAGTTATAGTTGGATAAGCCGGGGTTTCGGGTCTTGTAACCCCAACTCCACCTTCCAGCTGTTCAACAAAAATTCTAAGTGGGCCATTCAATCCGAATAATTCTGACATAGCAAGGGCAGATTTGCGAGCAGGGACAGCGCCATTAGCATTAGTCATGCGTAAGATCTGTTCTGGCTCAATAAGATATTCGAGAAATTTCCAAGCAGCCTCCGGGTGTTTGGATTGAGAGGTTATCCCCCAATTCCAAGAACCCATACCGGTAGCAGCCTTATCACCAAATTTGGGCATGGGGAGAAGTACTAAATCATCGCCCAATCCTTCATTGTGAGGATTCCACATCCAATGGCCTACAAAAGATAGAGCAGCAATTTTTCTTCCGTAGAAATCGTCATCACCTGCAGGCTGAAGTTTAGCATATCCTTTGCTGAATAAGCTTTGGAACCAAGTCATTGCTTCCACCGCTTCGGGACCATTAAGAGCACCATCTGCTGATTGAAAATCACTACGGTTAATTAAGTCACCACCCCAACTCTGGATAATCGGTGAAAAACCGTAAGTATACCATTCACCCTGGCCGTAATTCATCTTAAAATCAATAGCATATTCTACCTCATCCAAAGCTGTTAATTTTTTCAGAGCTTCATTGAATTCTTCCAAAGTCCAGGCATCCTTGATACTGGTAGGAATACGTACTCCTGCCTTCTTTAAATAAGCTTTATTCCCCCAAATGGCTAAACCGGAATCAAAAGTTCCCAGAGAATATAACTTTCCGCCAAAAGTCCCCTGCGCAATAATAGTAGGTAGGAAGTCAGCTTTTAATTCGCTGGATACATAATTATCTAAAGGAATGAGATGGCCAGCCCAGGCATAATTGTAGAGAAAAGGACCATCAAAGTCCAATAAATCGGGAAGATCACCGGCTAAAGCTGCTGCGCTTACCTGCTCATTAAAAGACCCTTCAGGAAGCCTAACAGCTTTTACTATCACTTCAGTCTGCATAGCATTAAAATCTTCTACCTGGGCATCAAGAACTTCTCGTTCCTCTCCCTTACCAGAATGAAACCAAACTTCAATAGTTACTGGTTCAGCTAAGGCTGTTAGTGTAAAACTGGTTAAAAGTAATACGGTTAATAAAATTAAAGTAAACAATGATAATTTTTTCATTTTTAAATATCCTCCTTTTAATTAACTAATTCATCTTATTTTGATTCTTAATAACTTTCTATCCGCTATACTCATCACCTCCCTTCGATGTGAATAATTAGCCTTTCATAAAATTTTGGAAGCCTTTATTCAGCTCTTTCTCGACAGGATTTTCTTATGATTAATTCCGCATTTAGGATATGGTTTTCTTTTTGAGAATAATTTTTTATTTTATTTTCTATCTCTGCAATAAGTAATTCAGTAGCAAGTTTACCTATCTGATTTGTGGGTTGTCTGATAGCAGTGATTGGGGGAGTAGCTAGTTTAAACCATTTAGAATCATCGAAGGATAAAATTCCCATATCTTTTGGTACTTCATATTGTAATTCTTTAATTGCTCTAAGAACTTGATAACATATATTATCATTCCCACATAAAATAGAATCTATTTCTTTGTTTTGGTATAGCCAACTCTTAATGATTTCCTTATTATTGCTGCCATTATATTGAATAAATTTTACATTGATCTTTTTTGAGGAATTGTGCAGTTGAGCAGCCATTTTATAGCCCGATAGTCGTTGTTCCATGGTATATACATTTGTCTGATAGGAAACAAAACCTACATTCATAAAACCATGAGCAAACATATGGTTCATCGCTTTTTTGCTAATCTCCATATTATTGATGCCAACAAAATCTGCAGGAAGCCCATATACTTTCCTATCAATTTGAATAGCCTTAATTTTATGGGGAATTACTGAATCATAAACGCGAGTAGAATTATTAACCGGAGCAAATATTAATCCTTCAACTCCATTTTGTATGAGTGTATTAATATGTAATTGTTCTTTTAACGGATCATCCTCAGAATCACATAAAATTACACTATACCCTTCGCTATTTGCGGTTAGTTCAATTGCTTTAACTACTTCTGCAAAAAAACTTTCTCTTATGTCTGATATTATAACTCCAATTACCCGAATTTTTTTTCCCCTTAATCCACGAGCAAATATATTAGGAGCATAGTTAAGTTTTTCAATTGCTTCAAGAACCCTATCGTGTGTTTCTTTATCGACATGACGTGTTTTATTGATAACATGAGAAACAGTCGATATCGAAACCCGGGCAAATTCCGCAACCTCTTTCATAGTTGATTTTTTTGAATTTTCGGGTAAAACCATTAAAAGCTCCTTTTCTATAAAAATATTGCGCAAACGTTTTTATCATGTTTATTTTAACATTTTCATAATTTATTTGTCAAATAAAAATCAATAAAATTAAAAAAAGGGGGGTAGGTTGATGGAAGGTTATACGTCACTCCAAAGATTTGTCTAAGCTTAAACTTTTTTGCTTATCTACTTTTTTCATAATAAAGAATAATGTAAAAAGCATCCCTAATCCGATAATATTAAAGAGAAAACTTTTTATTATTACTAAAATGCCCGAGATTAAAATAATTCCTCTTTCCCATAAATTTAGTTTTCGACTCAGAAAACCAATTACAGCTGAGCTTATAATAGTAATAGAAATTAAAGACCTTACTATGCTGTAAAGGATATCTAAATTAGAACCTTTAAGTAAAAAAGAATTATCATAAACAAATAAATAAGGAATTAAAAATGCTGAAAAACCTAATATCAATGCGTATTTTGCGCTTTTTACCCAATTAGCGCCGGCAATTCCAGAAGCAATATAGACTGCCCCGCAAACAGGGGGAGTTATGGCAGATATTATGGCGAAGTAAAATATAAATAGATGGGCGGCAAGTGGCATGATTCCGAGTTTAATAAGCGCGGGGGCTCCAATTACTGCCGCAACCAGATATGCGGCTGTTGTGGGTACTTCCATTCCCAGAATAAGAGAAGTTCCCATAGTTAAAAAAAGTGCTAAAAAAAGATTTCCTTTGCTAAAATCCAATATAAAGCCTGAAAGCTTTACGCCTAATCCGGTTTGGTTTATTATGCCTATTATTATTGAAGCACAGGCGGTAATGCTTGCAATTACTGCTGCTTGCCTGGCACCATTAGTGAATCCTCTATAAAATTTTGGCCAGATACTTTTAAAATCTATCTGCCAGTTTAGATTAAAACAGAATAAAATTATAACCGTAAAAAATGCCCAGAATGCGGAGTACTGCGGAGTATATCCTTTAAATAGAAAATATAATAAGGTAATGAGGGGCAGAACAAAAAATCCCGAAGTTTTTAAGGTCTCTGAGGTTGAGGGAATATTTTGGGGATCGATACTTTTCATATTTTTCTTTAAAGAATAAAAATGAATTCCTATTCCGATGGCGTAAAAATATAAAATGGCCGGCAGAGTTGCGGATAAAGCTATCTTGAGATAGGGAATTTGGATAAGCTCTGCCATAATGAAAATACCTGCTCCCATAATTGGTGGCATTATTTGCCCTCCAGAGGAGGCAGCTGCTTCAACTCCCGCGGCAAAAGACTTGTCATATTTTAATTTTTTCATCATAGGAATAGTAAATACACCTGTAGTGGCTACATTTGCAGAGGCGCTTCCGGAGATACTACCGAATAAAGCGCTTGATAGCACTGCTACTTTTGCAGGACCTCCCTTAAATCTACCAGCTAATTTTAAGGAAAAATTTATAAATCCTTTCCCTCCGCCACTTTCCACCATAAATGCCCCAAACATTATAAATATGACAATAATATTTACTGATATCCCCACAATCATTCCCCAAATACCATTAGTGGTAAGATATAACATTCCTAAAATTGTACTGGGAGTAAATTGGACATGACCAAAATGCCCGGGGAGTAAATGACCGAAGAAAGCGTACATCAAAAAAAGTAAAGAGATAATTGGTAAGGCGGGCTTTACACATCTTCTTGCTGCCTCCAATATTAAGAGAATCATTATGATAGCGAGCATTATTTGTAATTTCCCATCGATTATGCCGTATTGATATATAATTTTTTCATAATTTATAGCAATGTAAATAGAAGTAACGAATGATAGAGATGCAAGCAAAATGTCGCTAATAAGTTTGGTTTTGCTTTTTTTGATAGGAAAATATAAATAAACAATAGGTAGTGCCAGGCAAAGATGAATACTTCTCTGGATTATATTGGGAACTAATCCGGAAAATATTAAATATAAATGAAAAACAAGAAAAACAATAGCAAGTAAATCCTTGGTAATTTGCAGATAATCTTTCTTCATCTAATATGCTTAAATCCTTTCTATAATATTAAAAAGGGCGGGGGAAATCCCACCCTTTTTAATATTTATCTAATATATTTTTATATTAATTGTTAATTGTAATTTAATTTTTAGGAATTAAACTATCCGGTATGTCCATACCAATTTCTTTATAATATCTTAAGGCTCCCAAATGCAGAGGTGCACCTAATTTTACAACATCTTCCATGTTTAAAAATTTCCCAAAAGGATGCATATCTTCCATAATTTTCCTATTTTCCCAGAAAGCCTTAGTGATTTCATAGGCTATCTCTTCAGGTAAATCACTTACAGTGTAAGTACCTACCGGATTAGAGAAGCTTTTTACAGGATAGTCAATATTAGGATAAGTATTGGGTAAAATTGTAAATCTTGTAAATACAGGATTTTTTTCTTTAAATTTTGCAAAATCTTCATCTTCCAAAGATAAAAGCCTTATTTTAGTACTTGAAGATAATTCCACAACCATGGGGCTGGGAGGGGGAGATGATGTAGCAAATCCTACTACTTTTCTATTTTTTACTGCATCAACTGCTTCTTTTAGAGATACTTTTTTAATTTGTATTTCATCTAATATCCCCATGCTCTCAAAAAGCTCTAAAGTTATAGCTTCTCCCGAACTTCCTAATCCTCCGGGAATAAACGGTTTTCCAACAAGATCTTTAAAAGTTTCTACACCGCTATCCTCTCTTACCAACCAATGCATTACGATTCCCGGGATAGGCCAGAGAGTCCTGATTTTTTCATATCCGCCTTCTTCAAATTTACCTTCCTTTTTAAAAGCTTTTAAAATATTTGAAACGGTTGAAGTAAATACGAAATTTTGTCTTGTTTTTGATTCTTTCACATTAGCAACAGATCCTAAACTTTCCTCAACTATTACATCAATATCTGGCGCGCCATCCATAATGGCTTTAGACATGCCTACAGAAAAAGCATAATAAGTTGATGCACTGTTTGCCGATTTTAACGAAATCCTGGTTTTAGCAAAAGAAAGGGTGGTAAATGAACTAAATAGAATTAATACTACCAAAACAAATACTATTCGACTGTTAAATTTTGTGCTTTTCATTACAATACCTCCTGATAATAATTTATTATTTGGTATATTATAATTATAAAGTATTTGTTTGTCAAAATTTCCTTTTCCGTGTGTCATTTCCCGTGCATATTTAAGGCACACCTAAAAAAAACACAATATACTTTATATATTTCGCAGTGTATAGGGACATAGCGTATTTTGTTCCCGCAAAAGCAGGTAATGGGAATCTAGTATTTTTTTACCCCAAAGAACTGTCATCCCCCAGTGCATTTAAGAATTAACCAGGGTTTTATTTATAAATCATGTCAAATAATTTATCTGCTGTATCCTGATCCAAATCTTTGAGAATTTTGTATTCGTCCAGAGCGGCATTTTTATCCCCCTGAACCAGATAAATCATTCCCAGGCTATAGTGGGCAAAAGCATAATCCGGCTGAGTACGTATAACCTGTTTAAAGGATTCAATAGCTTTTTCGTAGTCCTTCAATTGAGTGTACGCCCATCCCAGGCCATAATGAAAATCTGCATCTTCCGGATTTTGTTTAACCGCTTCATTAAAGGCATCAACAGCCTCCTGATATTTTTTCAGCTCTCCATAAGCCCAACCTAAATTATAATAAATATTAGTGTAATCAAGATTGATCCGAATAACTTCCTGGTAAGCCTCTACGGTTTTTTCATAATTCCCTTTTTCATTATAGAGCCATCCTGAATAGAAAAAAGCATCAGCATGTAGGGGATTCTTTTGGGTTGCTTTTTTAAAGCTTTCGATAGCAGCGTCCTCACAATTTTCCATTTTTCGGTAAAGCATGCCCATGGTGAAGTAAATCGTATCAGTAGAATCTGGTAGGAAATTTGCAGCTTTTTCCAAATTTTCGATAGCTTCCTGATATTTTTCTACCTCTTTATAATTCATTCCTAAATGGTAAAGTGCCTTACCGTAATCCGATTTTAGTTGAACAGCTTTTTTAAAAAAATCAATTGATTTCTGATATTCTCCGATTTGTTCATAGGTAATTCCTAAACCGTAGTAAATTTGAGCATCCTTAGGGTCAAGTAGTAAAGCTTGCTCAAATGCTGCAATAGATTCATTGTATCTTCCTAATTCATGATATACCAACCCCAGGCCATAATGAGCGCTGGCAAAATCCGGCTTACTGCGAATGGCCTGTTTAAAGACTTCCAATGCATTTTTATTTTTTTGAAGCTCCAGATAAGAAAGCCCTAATTCGTAATACGCTGAACTGTAATCGGATCTTAAATTAATAGCATTTTTATAACAGGTTATTGCTTTTTCGAATTGATGAGTAATTCTAAATATTTTTCCCATTTGGTAATGAGCTTCTGGATAATCTGGTTCTAATTCGATAATCTGTTGAAAACAAGTAAGTGCTTCTTCATATCGTTTTTCATTTTCTAATAAATCAACACCCTGAAAGTACAGTTCTTCCATTGATCTATCCTGACAAAAGCTGACTGTGATGAGTGAAGTTATAAACATAATAATTAAGATCAAAAAAATAATGAGTATATTCGGGTTCCTCATCCTTTACCTCCTGATTATGTTTCCTGATATTTCATTTAGGACAGATTACCGATAATCGGTATATTTTTAATGGAATAATTCTTTCAGCATCTTATTTGTTATTATTGTATTACCTTCAAGTGGAATTCACATTTCTTATTCTTCCTTATATAAAATAATACTATCTATCAGAAGAAAGGTAAAGTATATTTTCGCCTACCATCTAATAAAAATAAAAATTATAGACCCGGTTTTTTGGTTTTTTTTCAATCCTCTATCACCTTACTTCAATGTTCGCGGCTATTTGCGAATTTCATTTTCAATTACACTTTCCAATTTTTTTGCTTCTTTCCATAATTATATTGCTCTCTGTTCTATTTCATATAATTGTTCAATAAGTGATGAGATTTCTTGTTGGACTTTTTTATATTACGTTATATTACGTTTGGAAATCTTTGAATAATCATGTATAATTAAATTTGAATTATTTAATAAAAGAGTTAAATTAAAATTGTATGTTAGCAATAGGGTTAATTTAAAAAATAAGTAGAAGGAAGAGGAAAAAATGGAAAAAGAGCAAACAAAAAAATGAAAAAATGGGAATTATATTTTTATATTATTATAGGCATAATATTAGTAATAGAAATATTTATAATTTTCAGACGACAAGGTTGGTTACCACTTTGGATAGATAAATTACCCTCACCCCTCATTGCTCAAATGGAACCAGCAGTTAGGGAGAAAAGGGCAAATTTTAAGATTATAAATGCTCATGAACATATTCAATCTTTGGATAATATTCCTCTAATTCTAAAATACATGGAAGATTGTCAGATCGAAAAAATGCTTTTATTAGGAACCTCTAATTATACATTTTACCTTGATCTCAAATATGGTTTTACTGGAATTGATGAGAATAATGAAGAAATAATTAAAATTAGCAAAGAATATCCTGATAAATTTATTGCCTTGTGTACTATTAACCCTTTTGATGAGAACAAGTTGGAAAAGCTAAAAAAATATATTGCTGCCGGAGCAAAAGGTTTAACATTATGGAATGGGCATGGATTTTTCCATGACCATTTTTTAGATCTTCCCTTAGATGACCCAGGAATGATGGAAATATATCAGTACTGTGAGGAGGAGGGAATCCCTATTCTTTACCATATAAACAGTAGCCGTCCATATTTTAAACAATTTGAAAAAATATTAAAGACTTTCCCGAATTTAATAATTCACGCACCCCATTTTGTTCTAACTTCAAGAAATCTCAATTTCTTAATTCGGTTACTTGATGATTATCCTAATTTATATACTGATGTCAGTTTTGGACATCCTGATTTTCAAGTTGCAGGATTTGAAAGAATTTCTAATAATTCAGAAAACTTCCGAAAATTTATGCAGAAATATCGAGATCGGATAACTTTCGGAACAGATATGGTAATTACTGATCATCAGTCCAAAAGCCGGACTTATCTGGATAATATCACTCTAAGTTATTTTGATATGTTAGAGAAAGAAGAATTTACTTTACCTTCTGAACTTTTTAGTAAAATGAGTAAAAAATCTCTTAGTAAAGTTGACCCTAATAAAGTATACAAAGGACTTCATCTTGATGATGAAACTTTAAGTATGATTTATCACGACAATGCAGAAAGAATTTTTTGGAAATAGACAAAATTTTTCTAAAAACCTGCCAGAGGACCGTCCCCTGGTAGGTTCTTTATTCTTGACAGTTAATTAAATTATATGTCAAGAATAAAGATTTGACCCCAAGTATAGTACAATCATCCTTGTTCTGTAATTCTTATTGGATTAGAAAAACTCATCTCTTTAGATAAATTGCTCCTATATTTCTATGAAAGAATTTCATCAAATTTTTCTACAGTTATAGCTGGGGTAGAAGAAAAGGCGATACCGGTTAATTTACGCAAATTTGCTGAAGCTTGAATTACCTCTTCTACACCTGGTAAATTTACAATAAAAACCAAATCCTTATCTCCTAATAGTGCATATTGAGCAACTATCTCGCCACCAAGTTTCAAAATAGCATCATTAGCCTTTTTCGTGCGTTCAGAGCTTATTCCCTTTATGGCTTCAGGGGAATATTTCCCAAACATGAAATAAGTAGTCATTTTTATTTCTCCTTTCTTTTCTATTAAAATTTTTATTTTCAGTATACTGAATTAAGAACAAGGAGATTGTACTATCTTAGTTTTCGGGGTCAGGCTTCACAAGTTCACAAAATATGATATTGTAAGAATTGTCTCCTGTGATTTTCTTCATTCAAATTTAGATCATTTCTTTTAATGTGCCTATAACATCAACCCCCAGCTTTGAAAGCCTTTCATAACTATAATGTCCATTGGCGATCAGCAGACAATCGCTCCCGATGTGTTTGGAAACTATGTAATCATGGGCAGTATCCCCTATTAGAAGCACATTTTGCGGATTTAAATTTAACTCAGCTATCCATTTTTTCCCTCTTTCGACTTTACTTTCGGCATAGTGGTTTTCTAAACCCATTATTCTGCAAAAATATTTATCAATACCATAATATTTAATCTTTTCTATCAGGACATCTTCTTTTGAAGCAGATAAAATCGATTGGGATATTCCCATATCTCTTATTTTTTTTAACACTTCTTCTGCTTCATCAAATAGCTTACACTCATTAAAGCGTTCATAATATTCGCTTATAAACTCAACAGTAAGCTCTTCAAATGATTCATCAGAAAAATCAAATCCCAGTTTTGCATAATAATCTATTACCGGAAAATCAAAAATTTCCCTGTATTTTTTTGAATTAATCTTGGGCATGTTGCGTTTCTTTAACATCTTATTCATTATTTCCACTACTAACCAGACATCATCCACCAATGTTCCGTTCCAATCCCAGATAATATGCTTATACTTGCTTATTCTTTCTATCATTTATAACCTCATTTAACAAAATAAATATTAAAGTAATTATAACCATCAAATCTACTATAGGCAAATACTGCAGATGAAATACGGAAAAATGCGTGAGGTTTAAATTAAATGAATCAAGCAGATTTTGCCAGGGCTTCAAAGCCGGCGATAATATCCAATAATTCTTCGGTAATCGAATTTTGCCGCTGACGGTTAAATTGAGAATTCAGATTATCCAAACGTTCCTCGATATTTTCTTCGGCTTTTTGCATGGCAGTTAAACGGCTGGCGTTTTCACTGGCCATCGACTCAATAAAAGCTCTGTACAAAGAAATATAAAAAAATTGATGGATGAAGGAATAGAACAACCGGTCCCAGGAAAGGGTATATAAAGGTAAATTATGGGAAGGCCATTTTTTTGAAGCCAATTCCTTTAACCATTCCTGCTCTAAGGGGAATAAATGAAATTGAAAGGGTTTAAATATCACCCCTCTTGTGAGCTTATTATAAAATAAATAAATATCATCTATTTTTTCCCGAAACCGCCATGATTCCACCAGTATCAGTAATTCTTGAATGGCGCTATTCAGGTTATATCTGGATTCAGGAAAATCAATCCTGGCTGCCGGTTGGTAGCCGACTTCTTTTAACTGTTCTTCGGCTCTTTCTCCGATGACAGCTATTTTTAATTGAGCATAATCGATAGTGTTAGCTTTTTCCCACTCTAAAAAGGAATTGGCAACCATCACATTAAATTTCCCGGCCATTCCTCTTTGCGAACCAAAGATAATTACTCCCATTCGCCTTTCATTTTTTAATTTTGGTTTTTTTAGTATTTCCGTTTTTTCCTTTAACAACGCTTGAAAACCTATCTCAATGGATTGATGATATTCTGTAATCGCCTCTACCGCCCGTGCATGATAATGAATATTAACCGCAGCCAATGCCTTCATCGTTTTAACCACAGAGTATAAATCCTGGGCACTTTCAATTTTCCTTTTGATAGCTTCAAGCATCTGCATTTTTAGTGGTTTCTTCTCCTTTTAAAATGAATTGTTCGATAAATTGAAGAATCGTCTTTATTTCATCGCTATCAAGTTTTTTATTATTCATCACTTTTTCTTCTAATTGGGGAAATCTGTCTTGCAAATTCTTCTTTATCTCTACTATCTTTTTTCTAATATTTTCAACCGGAACCTGATCCCATAACCCCTGGTTAACCATGAGCAGGATTACAATCTGTTCCATTACCGAGTAAGGCGCATATTGATTCTGTTTTAAGACCTCTCTTATTCTTTCTCCTCTTTCCAGGATTTTTATGGTATTCTCATCTAACTGGGTCCCGAACCGGGAAAAGATCTCTAACTCTTGAAATTGAGAATAAGTTAAACGCAGACTGCCCACTACCTCTTGATAGGAAGCTAATTGCGTTTTTCCTCCTACCCGGGATACTGACTTCCCCACATCAACGGCCGGCAAAAGCCCGCCCTGGAATAATTGAGGTGATAAATAAATTTGACCATCGGTAATGGAAATAAGATTAGTAGGGATATAAGCTGATAAATTTTGTGCCTGGGTTTCGATAATGGGCAAAGCGGTCAAAGAGCCGCCCCCCTTCTCTTTCTTTAGATGAGTTGCTCTTTCTAAAAGGCGGGAATGGATATAAAAAATATCTCCGGGATAGGCTTCCCGGGCAGGTGGCCTTCTTAATAATAACGACAGCTCCCGGTAAGAGCGGGCATGATGAGTTAAATCATCATATATCACCAATACATCTTTTCCCTTTTCCATAAAATATTCACCGATACTGGTCGCCGCATAAGGGGCAATATAATTTAAGCCGGGCGTATCTTCTCCTGATGCCACCATAACAATGGTATATTCCAGGGCTTCTGACTTTTTAAGTTGAGCAACTACCCTGGCCAGGGAAGACATCTTTTGACCGATAGCACAATAAATACATATAACATCTTTCTCTTTTTGATTAATTATGGTATCCACAGCAATCGCTGTTTTCCCGGTCTGTCGGTCTCCCAGGATAAGTTCCCGCTGTCCCCGGCCAATAGGCACCAGGGCATCGATTACTAAAATACCTGTCTGCAAAGGAACATATACCGGGGCTCGATCCATAATAGGAGGAGATTCACGCTCAATGGGATATCTCTCCATCGTTCTAATTGCTCCTGCATGATCCAAAGGACGACTAACAGGATCGATAACCCTTCCCAGTAATGATTCGCCAACCGGGACATCCATTACCTGGTTTGTTCTCTTCACTTCATCTCCGGCTTTAATCCCCTTCGCATCATCAAGCAGAATAATATCTACCTTGCCCGGTTCCAGATTAAATACCATTCCCCGTTGACGGTCTTTAAAAATCACCACTTCCCCTGCCTTGACTTCCGGCAATCCTTTTGCGGTTACAATATCTTTGCCTACTGCAGATACTATCCCAATTTCCTCCACATATAAAGATACTTCCTGTTGTTTGATAACGCGATTCATGCTGGAAAAAGTAGTCTTTAAATTTTCTTTTAAAGATAAAGTACTTAACTCTTTTGTTGGATTATCCATTAATACCCTCACATTAAAATAACATCTTAATCTATTTAATCTATCCAAATCACTTGGTTTTCTTTTTTTCAACATCCAATTCTTGAAAACTGATTTCAGTGAAAGCCTTCTTGAGCTGCTCTTCCAGTCCATCCAAATAGTTTTCAATATTCCAGGAAATTTTCTTACCCTCTGTTCGAGTTTCAATACCACAAATCAAGTCAGGAGAAACCTTAAAATTAATTTCAACTTTATCACCGATAACATCTTCCAGGGTTTTCCTGATTTCAGATTCTTTTTCCCGGGTAAGCTTAAAGCTGCTATTCACCCATATCTTCCGCTCATCCTTATTGATAAACCGGACAAAATCAGCTTTTTCCTTTTTGGTCAACTTCCCTAACTGGATTAAGAAATTTTCAATCAGCTGATTTTCTAATTTTTCACCGGCCAAATCAGATAAGACCTTTCTGCTAATCTGACAAACTTGCTCACAGGATAAATAACGAAGATCCCTTAAAAAAGCAGTTCGTTGTTTTAATATCGCCTCTCTCCAGTTTTTTTGTTCTTCATCAATTTTTTTTCTGGCATCCTTAACCAATTCTTCCCGCTTCTTTTGGGCATCTTTCTTAGCCTGAGCAAGCATCTCATTCCATTTTTCCTGCAGCTCTTCCCTTATCCTGCGCTGTTCTTCTAATTCTTTCTGAGCTTCCTCTTTTGCCGTTTCAGCATCTTGCATCTGACCGGTAATTTGCATTTCCCTGTCATCCATAATCTTGATAATCTGGTTAAATAAAAATCTTTTCAATAGATAGACCAGGATTAAAAAATTAATAATTTGGGCAATAACGGTAAATGAATCTATAAGCATATTAACCCCCTAATGAGTTAAAACATAATTCCAGAAAGGATTAGCAAAAATAAGAATGACTGAAATAACTAAACAGTAGATAGCTGTCGATTCAACCATAGCCAACCCCACAAACAATGTTCTGGTGATGGTATTTGCCTCATCCGGCTGTTGAGCAATCGCTCCCAACGCCCGGGCCAAAGCCATCCCTTCTCCAATAGCGGGTCCAATCGAGCCAATCGCAATGGTGATTCCCGCAGTAATAATGGAAACTGCACCGATAATATCAATACTACTCATCTTCTTTACTCCCTTCTTTTTGTTCTATCTGTTCCGGCTTATTTTCTATACGCGTTGCTGAACCAATGTAAACAGCTGCCAGCACGGTAAAGATATAAGCCTGTATTTGGCCAATTAATAAGCTTAAAACATGCATAATAATTGGTAAAAACAATGGCACAATCATTAATAAAACCGCCGCAATCAATGTGCCGCTCATCACATTCCCGAATAATCTGACCGCCAGAGCCAGAGTACGGGAAAAATCTCCGATCACATTAAAAGGCATCATAAATACAGAAGGCTCCAGGTATTGTTTAAAATACCCCAGCATCCCTTTTTTTGAAATTCCAAAAATAGGTATGGCAAAAAAAACGCAAATAGCCAGAGCAGCGGTGGTGGACAAGGAACCTGTCGGGGGATGATAACCGGGTACAATTGCTAATAGATTAGACAATGAAATAAATAAAAACATAGTTCCTAAAAAAGGAATGAATTGATCCGGATTCTGCTGGGTAATTTCTTTAATTTCTTTCCGCATATAGCCCACAATGACCTCCAGAAAATTTTGCCAGCGGCTGATTTTAGGTCCAATGTTTAAATTTTTTGTGGCCATCCAGCTGATGAAAATTAATACTGCCATTACCACCCAGGTAAAAACAATAGTGGCATTAATATGGATTCCATTCCACTGAAATATAATAATTGCATCCGGACTTATTTCCATTTTTTAATTCCCCGTCCTATATTCAAATATTATTTCTTTAACCTGTTTTTTTGTTTCCCTATCTTTCTGCTTAAAAAAATACGACTAACAATAAACCCGACCAGTAGAATAAAAATATTGAACCAATCTCCCTGACGGGCAACATAGATTAATACCAAAAAAACGGCACCGGTTCTTAATATAAAACTACCCAGGGTTAACACAATCGGTGAACGAACCTGATTCATATTTTTAATGGTTAGCCATAAACCACCGAAATAAAGTAACCCTAATCCCAGTCCAACTAACAAATACAATAAGCTATAAATGTTAATATTCATTCTTTGTTTTCCTCTTCAATTTCTTTTCTTTCTTTCTCTACCCAGTACCAGGCATTTAGACAGCCAAGAATAATCCCCGTAAAAAGAAAAGTCAAGGTCCAGGAAATCTGTCCCGGCCATTTCTTATCAGCCCAAATACCCACCGCAATCCCGATCACAGTCGGTATCATTACTGACCAGCCAATAACCCCGAACAAGCCCAGGCCAAACCAGATAGCCTGACCTTTTTTCCTTTGGGCCCTTAATTTTCGTTTCTCTTTTCTCTTGATTTTCTCGATAAAGCCTTGTTTTATATCTTTTGGATTCTTCTTATTATTCATGTTTCTCCAGATTTAAAAAACTTCTTACGAAATCTGCTTCTAATTTACTCAAAGCGGTTTGGGCGTCTTTTTCTCTCTCGTCTGTTTTTATAAATATCTCTTCCACCCTATCTTTTAGTTCTCCCAAATCTTCTCCTTCTATCGCATTCCTGGTCGAAATAATTACCTTTTCTCCGTATTTAACCAGGATTCCTTCATCAATGGCCAATAAAACATCTTTCCCCTCCGGTGTAGTTAACATCAAAATCCCCGGGGTTAAGGAAGTGGTAAAATCAACATGTTTGGGCAGCAGACAAAACCATCCGTTTTCTGCTTCTGCCGTTACTTTTTTGACTTCCCTTTTTAAAAATGTCTTATCCGGTAACAATATCTTCAAATCAATCATTTTTAACTTCTTTTTTAGCTTCTTCAATTGAGCCAATCATATAAAGTGATTGCTCAGGATAACTGGCAAACTCATCATTTAAGATTCTTTCACATCCGTCTAATGATTCGGATAAACTAACCCGACGACCCTTATTCCCGGTAAACTGTTCTGTGGTGACAAAGGGCTGGGTCAAAAACTTTTCCAGGCGCCGGGCTCGATTGACCGTTCTCTGGTCTTCCTTGGATAATTCCTCTAAACCCAGCATGGCTATAATATCCTTTAATTCCTCATATTCAGATAAGGTCTGTTTGGTTTCCCGGGCTATCTGGTAATGCCTTTGACCAACAACCGTCGGTGTAAGCATATTAGAGGCAGATTTTAAAGGGTCCACAGCCGGATACAAACCCTGGCTGGAGCGCTGTCGGGAAAGCACCACTGAAGCAGAAAGATGACTAAAAGTATGAACTGCTGCCGGGTCAGTAAAATCATCAGCAGGTACATAAACTGCCTGAATTGAGGTGATGGACCCGGTAGGGGAATTACAAATTCTCTCCTCAAGTTCAGCAATCTCACTCGCCAGGGTGGGCTGATACCCTACCCGGGAAGGTAATTCACCCAATAGACCGGAAACCTCGGCCCCGGCCTGGACAAAGCGGAATATATTATCAACTAATAAAAGAACATCCTGTTTGGCATCATCACGGAAGTATTCTGCCATAGTCAAAGCAGCATGTCCTACCCTAAACCGAGCACCGGGCTGTTCGTTCATCTGGGCAAACATCAGGACAGCTTTTTTCAGGACACCTGTTTTTATCATTTCCCGATATAATTCTTCTCCTTCTCTGGAGCGTTCGCCGATTCCGCAAAAGAGGCTCACCCCTTCATGTTCCAAAGCCATATTGTGAATCATCTCCATAATCAGAACCGTCTTACCAACTCCGGCACCGCCAAATAAACCTGCTTTCCCACCTTTTTCCAAAGGAGCCAAAACGTCAATCACCTTTATCCCGGTCTCATAAATATCCGTGGTAGTAGTCCGTTCGGCGAGAGAAAGAGATTTTTGATATATGGGGACTGATTTTTTGGAGGATAAAACATCTCCTCCGTCAATCGGTTCTCCGAAAACATTAAACATTCGTCCCAATAATCCACGCCCCACGGGCACCTGTAAGGGATATCCCGTATCAATGATTTCATCTCCCCTTTTTAACCCCTGGGTAGGGGTCAAAGCGATTCCTCTAACCGTATTGGCATCAAGAAGAAGCGTTACCTCAATAATCGCTTCTCCGGATTTTAACTGGTTATTAATCTTGGGAAGGAATTGCGGGAAAAAAGCATCAACGACACTCCCCCGGATTGCTCTTATTTGTCCTTTGTTCATTTTTTTATTATCCACTCGAACATCTCCACAGAAAGAATAAATCTGAAAATTGTAATTTTAGCGGGTATATTATTGTATGTTATATTAAATTTTATTTATTATAACATACTCAACAATTAAGAAGTTACATTTTTGTTTTAATGAAATCAGGAAATAACATTATTTTTTCAGCATCATGTGAGTAAAACAAAAAAGGTTTTACTTCTTCAACTAATTTTTTAAAATTTATTTTCTCACACTTTAACAGCAACTTTTCTTTAATCTCTTCTATATCGGCTTCTTCTTTCAATTTCATCTTCTCTCTTAAAAAATGATAACTTGGATTTGTTTTAGAAAAAAGAAAAATTACATCATAGAAATCTCTTCCCATCGGTCTGGGACGATTCAAAATAGCGAATATTTTCTGAGATAATAATACATGGGGAGGCACGGCGCTGATTTTCATAAAAATATCAAACTTATTTAAAATAACTCTCTCAGCCTTGTAATTAACATTTTGAGGTTCGCAATCAATTTGAATGGTTAATTTTTCCCGGGTATGACCGGAAATGCCGTGTTGATGGAATATTCCGGGAAATTTTACAAAACAATGAAAAGCTCCTCTATATCTATTTTGTATTTCCACAGAATAACCATATAGCTCTAATTGCCGTAATATTTTTTCTGATAAATTATCAAAATCTTCTTGGCTTAGACCTTTATTATCAAAATCCAAATCTTCAGAAAACCGCTGAACGCCATGAATCATATGGATTGCCGTCCCACCCATAAAAATCATTCGGCTTCCATATCCGGAACTGTAAATAATATCTAATATGACATATTGTAAGTATTCTCTTAGTAAGTTCCTTTTAAAGATTCTCAAATTTTCAGGGTAAAATGTTTCTATCTGTTTTAAATTAAGCATTTTTTATATAACTCCAAAAATGATTGATTCTTTCGGTTAATTTCTTTTGACTGAATTTTCTTAAAAAATTCTGCAATTTTTCCTCATTCGCCTTTTCGAAAAACATCTCTTTATATATCCGTAAACTATCAAAATCCTGCTCTGTTTCTATATCCGAATGCAAGTAAAAATAGTCCAACAGGGCTTTCTCTATGCTGGCCATTTTTAAATATTTTTCGTGAAACTTTATTAAATCATAACCAAAAAAAAGCGGAGGCTTTAAAGTGCGATAAATAAATTCTCCGATAGAGGTTCTAAAATGGTAAGTCTTTCGAGTAGAAATAGAGGTAATTCCATAAACACTTTCAGGAATTAGATGATAATAAGATAAGGCACTTTCCAAGGAGATGTAAGATGGCAAATAAATGCGATTGGCAATTTTAAATAAAATTTCCTCACTAAGTTGTAAATCAGAAAAGATATAATATCCACGAACTACTTTCTTAATGTAGCCTTTATCCTGCCACTCATTTAATCTTCTCCGATGAAAACCAGGTTCAATGTTTCTAATCTCATTTAAGGAAAATATCGTGAAATCCCTTAATTCACTCTTTAATTCTAAATATTTCATCTTATTTCTCCAAAATGCTTTTTATAACACTTTCAAGAAATATTATATCACTTTAGTAATCTAAAAGCAAAAAACAAAGACTTTCCCCATAAAACAGGAGAATATCTTGTATTTTTGCGTGATTTATCATTTCTTTAGCGAGAACTCTCAACTTAACTCAAAGCTTTCTTCAACACCGGATAAAAATCTTTTTCTTCCTCAATAATAGTGATATCTTCCTTTTTTGCTTCCTCCTTCTGGCTTTCGGTACAATAACCCCATCCGGCCAAAAAAACGTGAACCCCCAGGGTATCAGTTCCCATAAGATAGCTTAACTGGTCATCAACAAAATAAATCTCATTTAATTTAGCATCATATTTTTTAGCGATGGCCTGCATATGCTCTGCTTTATGCTTACCAAAGTTTTTGTCAAAAATATCTCCGATGTCCATTTTAAAACCAAGATATTCCGGTTGAAAGGCGCGATGGATGGCTTCCCCAAGATTAGAGGTAGCAATGACAACTTTTTGACCTTCCTTTGTAAATCGTTGAATCCCCTTGATGACTTCCTTAAAAACAGGTGACAGAAAAAACCATTTCTTAAAACTCTTTTTCTGCCATTTCTCTTTTTCTTTAAAAAATAATTCTCGAAAAAAATGATAATCGAATTGAAGCTGGTTACGATAAGCAATGAACTCCTGTTGGTCCTTAATCTGAACCTGCTCTTCCACAATTTTAACAATTACGAAAAAATCACCTGATATTTCGATATAAGACCTTAAACGGTGGTAATAATCCATTTCTTTTTTATATTGTTTTTTCATATCTTCCCAATTATCAAAAGTAAATAATTCCCCGCCAAAACTTTTCTTTACTTCCGAACCAAAATATTTACAATAGGCATTATGACTAACAAATAAAGATTTTAAAGCACTATCACTGATGACACCATCGAAATCCACTGCTATTATTTTCATTTTCAATTCTTCCTATCCCTTGAATTAATTTATGTAGTACAGTTAAATAAATTATTAAAATTATACTATTTCTTTATTGGGTTGTACAATGGGAATTGTGTGTTTTTAGACGTAGTATACGATGAGATTTCTAAATTATGCAGAGTATATAGGGGGAGCGAATCTTTATGTTTGACATACTGTAATTTCTTAAAATATGATAAAAGCGCAATAAAGGGCTATCTCCTGTCGTATTCTAATCATTTAAAAAAACATTGGAAACCTGGACTTATCAGCTCCCCCACGAAAAGTTAGAAAAAGATACTGAATTATTGAGCTATTGCAACCCCGTACGCTTAAAAGGTTCAAATCCTACCCGGCTCCCCGGGCTAATGTCCGAAAGCGTGCTTTTATGGGATAAGATCAGAATTCATATGTATAGAACGAAACATGGGAAAATAAAACTACTTCCCTATTAATTTTTCTATTTATACTCTTTAATACTTTGTTTTATCTCCTCTATTCTAATTGGAAAACCATAAACATATTCAACGATTGCAGTAAAAAAATCATCCATTGTATCTACTGGCAAAGAGCGTATATTTTTTACTGAAGAATGAACCCCGACATTTCCAAAAAATCTTAAAATATCTGCCATCTCAATAAAATGTTTGGGTATTGCTCCATTGTTTGCTAACTTTTCTAATCGTTTAGATAAAGACAAGTTTCCTCTTTTTATTTTTCTATCATCACATAAAGCCTCTAAACACTTCCTTATTTGTCCAGCAAAAGCATTAGGAGCCATCTTTTTAATTCTTATCGCCTCTTCATAGTACTTTCTGATTTTTAGTGGAATTTTTTTAGATAATATTTTTTGTTTTGGCCAAATTAAAATACTTTTTTGAAGATCCTTTTCATCAGTACCCCAAAGTAATTCCGCATATAAAATAGGGAAGTTACAAGTTTCACAAGCGGTAAAATAATACATTAATGGAAATGATTCTTCATGCCCTTCATTCTCATCATCCATAGTAATAGTTTCTTCACAATCATAGGTATATAATAATCGTTGAGTTGTTATATTTCCGCAATGGGGACAAAAAGCAATTTTTGTGTATTGCTTATTCATTATTAATCCTCCCGATTCATATAAAATAAGAATAAATTTGATAAAAATACTTATTAGAATTTAACTATCATCTAATCATTTTCCTTGCAAATACATATATAAACATTGCCATAAAAATTGCCCCCAAAAGTGCTTCAAATGAAGCGAATATTTGAAAAAATCCTGGCTTAGGAGCTAAATCTCCAAAACCCAATGTAGTAAAAGTAACAATGCTAAAATACAATGCTTCTAAGAACTTTGGATTATATGAAGCAATATTATTAGCTATTCTAATATATATTCCATTATAGAAATAATATATAGCAGCGTAACCAAATATGATACCTGCCCACCATACTAATACTTGTAATGGCCTTTCACCATATCCAGCAACTAGATTCAAAAACATATTAAAAATCCATTTAAAGTATTTTTTATCTTTCCAATTATATTTAGTTTCCATCAATTTTTCTCTATAATAATATTCTCCTGATATATCATGCATGCCTTCCCTTGTAAAATAGTTCTTCAAAAGCAAATAAATATCTTTTGCAACTAAATAATCATTTTCTTTTTCTTGAATTACTATTTTATCTAAATTCATATATGCATTTTTTAAGGTTGAATTATCTAATCTACAATTTCGCAAGTTAACATTATGAAGATTTGTTTTTTTATCAAAATCTGTATCTCTTAAATTTGCACCTACTAAATCAGCGCCAAGGAAATTTACTTCCCACAAATAAGCTTCTTTTAAATTAGAATCTGTCAAGCGAGCATTTTTAAGATTTACAATAAATAGAAGGGCTTTATGTAAATTAGTACCAGATAATATCGCATCTTGTAAATTTACTTCGTACATTTTTGCATTTTCCAAATTCGCATCGCATAAATTGGCAAATCGTAAATCAACTTCTTCTAATTCAATTTGATGTAAATTTGCATTATATAAATTTGTTTTCTTTAGGTTAGCTCCATTTAACAAAACATTTTTTAAGTTAGCTTTGACAAAATTTACATTGTAAAAATTTGCTCGGTTTTTAAGGTTTGATAGCAACAAAGCTTCTAGATTCCATCCAGCTAAGTTTGCTTTAGACCAATCCCAACCAGGTTTTATATAATCTTTCTCTGAAGTCAGGTCTTTATCGCCTTTATGTTTTTCTAATAATTTTTTAACCCTTTCTTCCATATTTAATTCCTTTAATTACTATTTATCGTTATTAGGCAATTCTTCAGCAAGCTTCCTAATATAAGGATCTTTGTATAAGTACCCAGGTCAAATTGATTAACTACCAAGAATAAAGATTTAACCTCATTCTTTTTTATTTCTTTATGATAAATTGCCATATTTTATTTTTTAGGTAATCGCTTTTTATCATTAAATTCTGGTAGCATGCCAAACCTTTTTACATATTCTGCAAAACAAATATATTCATATTCTGCAACTTTGCCCATAATAAGTAAATCTTTTACTGTATTTGAATTACCTTCGCATTTAAAGGTACGTACAGCAACATATAATTCCTTTACTAGTTTTTCATAATCTTTATATTTATTTATTATTTTTTTAGCTCCACTATGCTGACTTTTTTTACCTTTTATTGTATTTTCAAACTGCCTCAATCTACCTTTTAAACCTCTTTTTGAATTAGTCATGCCTATATATTTTATTTCCCTAATCCAATCAAAACTGTAATTATTTATATCATGTATATTAATATAGATAGCGTAAACCCCAGGATACTTAAGATCATTTAATTTATTTCTATCTGACCATTTAATCCAATTAGAAAATTTCATATAGATAACCCCTGCTATTCAATAAAAAAATACTAAAATGGTTCAAAAATATATTGATTTTGCAGTTCTTTATTTTACCTCTTTCTAGAATATTCTCCTTCGTTATTCTTTAAATTATTTTATTCTTCTTCCTCTTAGATAATTCTGATAATTTTTGTATAAAACAATCTTTTTTTCTCCATAAATATCATAAAAAGGTTTTAAAAAATTCTTTATGTTTAATCTATTGTCTTTCCATTTTCCTGGTAAAATGCAATCAGGATTTACAATTGAAACCTTTTTTACATTTCTACTTGTCTTGCTTAAAAGCCAGTTAGAGTAAAAATCAGTAGGCGGTAATCTGTATCCCCAAATTACTACTTCTTGTGCAGAATCTAATTGTAGAAATGCTAATGTCCATAATTTTTCTATAAACGGGTAAGTTTTATACTGTTTATTAATTATAGGTGGAATTATCAATCTATTTAAACGTTTAAAACATCTTCCGCATCTATCTCCTTCACTAATTAAAATCTTATTATTGGCATCGCAATTACTGTTCGAACAATATTGCCAATTAGTTGAACCATGTAGTTTTAGATAATAACCGTTATTAGCTAATAGTGTAGAATCAAATGTTTTGTTAAAAGCTATTGGATCCATTTCATCAAGGATTAAATCTCCTAAATTCTCATATTGTTTCTTCCCCTTAATTCTTCTATCTAACAGTAAATCCCAATTAAATGTTATTACAGTATCATTATAGTTAATATTGTCAACAAAATTATTATAATTGTCATTTAAGAATCAAAACTGGACTGTTTTTTAATGATTTAAAGTTTAAAAGTGGACTAACCTGAAATACTAAAAAGATGTAATATAGAACTAAAGCATAAAAAGAAAACTAGTACACCACCACATAAGAGAATACAGCTTATGATTGTACCAGATAAAGAATCCGGTCTATCTGAAGTAAAATTCTTACATGAAGATGAGCTTTTAGGTATACAAAAAGTTAAAAATATTGAGCGTAATTTAGTCCGGTTTTGATTCTTAAATAGTCCACTTTTGAAATTTAACTAACACAAAATTATTATAATCTCCCCTTTTTACTTTAAAGTGTTTTGATAGTTTTTCAAATAACAAAATAATTATTTCCAAAAGTCTTTTTTTATATATTTGATATAATTCTCGATTGTCAGTATTTTCAATTTCAATATCTATAAACGTCATAAGTCTTTCGATATCTATCTCACTTTTCTTGCTTAATATATCTATTTTCATTAACTTTAAAATATATTCTCTAAGTCCCTCATACTTTTTTAATACTTCGCCAGAATTCTTATCATTAATTAAATTTAGAGTTCTTGCTTTTGAAAAGAAATCATTATAAGAAGGAAAATTTCCTTTGCTATGAGATATTGATGCTCCTGCTCCTAATATAAATACAGTTTTACTCATAATATTCTCCTAATTTAATATTTTTAAATGTACTATCTAATTCATCTCAAGGCAAACCTTCAGCAAGCTTTCTAATCTGAGAAGATGAGAAGATAATGATAGGGACAGACACCTATTTATCGCAGAGGGGTATTAAAGAAAATAGGTGTCTGTCCCTATCATTCCTCTACTAATTTTATTTTCTCTTCGTCTAATTTATTCTCCTCTCTACTGCCTCTAAGACGAAAAACATTTCGTTCTCCTAACTCTTTCATAACATATTCTAACTCTTTATATACTTCTTTATGTTCTCCCCCAGGTTTATGACCGGAATGCCATAATTGTTCTATCCCAACTTCATTGTAGATATTTTTAATGCCTGTTAAGTGATCTTTATGCGGATGGGTATTAATATAAACATCTAACTTTCTATCTTCATCTTTAAATAGATCTTTAAGAAGTTTAACAATATTTATACCTCCCAAAGAATCATCTTGATTTGAATCAACCAAAACAAACTTATGCTTTTCTTCACTAGGAACAACTAAAAGTGTTGAATCACCTTGCCCAACATAAAGAAAAATTATTCTTAAAACGCCTTTCTCTGGAATAATAATTTCCTTAGCTTTGTTTCCCATACTTGATACCTCCTAAATAATAAATATACATAGAATTAAATGTCTGCTCTACATGTAATTCTCCCCGTTGTCTCGCCCTATCTATAAAGCAACTCGTTAAATAAAAGAAAAAAATCATTAATAAAAATGGAATCAATAAATCTTCTTTTATAAATCCCCAAGAACATGCGCCCCAATTTTCTAAAATCTTAATTACGGATTGGACTAAAAATAAAAGTGCACTGCAAAAACAAGTTGCCGATAATCCTCGAAAAAAATTGTAATATACATTTGCCGTAGTAGCTCTTTCGTTTATTTCTGCATTATTTATTAAAGAATATGCCTTTCTATAAATAGAATGGCTCAGTTTTCTTGCCTCTTCAGTGTTAGAATCCAATTTTTTTAATTCTTCTTGACTATATTTAAATCTTTCCATTGCCATCTTTAGAAATTTTAACCTATCTATTTCATCACAGAACTTATTGTTTTTTATCATAAATTGTTCTGAAACAAATGCCTCATTCCAATATTTTCTCTTAATCTTGGGTTCTATTATCTGTTTGGATTTATATTGGATAAAATGACCTAATACGAAAGCTATTATTATGAATCCTAGAGTATCTGTAAATGTATTAAATGTAGTTAAATAAGCCAATATACCTATGCTTTTAGTGAATAAAATAAATGACCAAATTAATATGGCACCGGGTATAAAGTAACAAATAAAATCAAAATAAGTAAATTTATTACTCATATTCTAATCCTTTCTAATTTGTTCTACCACTTTCTCATAAAAATGCAAAGCATCTAAAATAAGTGGGGTCTGCTTTTAACATTTGACATATTGTATTTTTTTAAAATATGATGAAAATACAATAATAACACGCCAAAGAACAGTCCCTTGTCGTTTTATATTGACACAGAGAACTGTCCCCTGTGTTAAACATACTTAATAAAAGCCATTTGACTAGCCAATATGCTTAGCTCTCTCTCGAAGAATTTCTTTGGAATAATCACCCTCATCCTCTGGTTTTTCCTGGCTTACTAATTTATACATATCGGGCTTTAAGCCATTTTGTGTTTGTTTTACATAAAATATATTGGCCTCAGGTGAAAAGACCATTGAAGGTACTATCCATCCACCGGTATTCCAAAGAGATATAAATTTTCCATTTACTCGTACCTTACGATCAGCTTTTAGCGATCTTCCACCATGATGTGAGTGTCCAAAAATAAAGTGAAAATCTTTTTCTACTTCATCCTTAATGCCACATATTTTCTCCAGATACCATATTATTTTCTTACGTATATAATCATCGAGTAATGATTTACAATCTTCCCTGAAGGTTGTTCCTCTTTCCGAGTGAAAAATCTCTAAATTCAACTTGCGAAACCATTCAAAGGCTGTTTCTCTTAGTCTGCCTTTAGTTTCATACCATATCTTTTCCATAAACATATAAGTGCGTTCTTCCAAATCCTCGAGACTTTTAACATTTTCAGTGGCAAATGTATAAATTTGTTCTTCCAAATCCTCAAGACTTTTAACATTTTCAGTGGCAGTAAACGTAAACATGTTAGACATATCTAGTACTTTGGAAAATAGGTGCCCATGATCGAAAAAATAATAAGTGTTATCCGTCTCAAATCTATAATTAGGATATCTTATATCAACTCCTTCAGAAAGATATGTACTCGGTAGACAATTTTTAATAAAGATTTCCTTGTTTGAAATAGATGAATTAACCTGTGTTTTAGGAATACAATCTCGGTAATTATCCTTTCCACGTTCTTTCTTTAGCAACTCAACCCAAAGATGGTGATCATGATTTCCCGGAACATATATTATCTTGTCAATTTTTACTTTTTTTAACAATGAAGTAAGAAAAAATTTGGTATTTGTATAAGCTTCTTCATCAGTCGCTTCCGAAAGCTCGATTATATCGCCAATAAGAATCAGTTGTTCTATACCGCTATTAAAGTCCTTGTCCCCACTGGAAAGTTCTATAATTTTGTTGATCGTGATATCGATCAGGTTAAAGCGATCTTTGCTATTAAATAAGACACTTTCAGGGTCTCCTAAATGCAAATCAGACAATGCTATTAGTTTTAATCTCTTCATGTTCTTCCTCCTATACTTAATAGTGAAATAATTTTTTAATAATAATTAAGATAAGAATGTAGAAAAAATGGATTCTGCCCCAATTTTACTTTACGGAATATCAAACCCTTTATGAAAAGCTAGAAAAAGTTATCGAATTATGGAGTTAGAACAACTCCCCTGTCGTCCTTTCATTTTTTTTGTACAAGATTCCAATCTACTTTTCCGCAATTGCAAACAACACTTTTAGGTTTTAATCCAACCATTGCAAGTTTAATCAGTGATCCACATTTTGAACAGATAAATAACCCACATAAATCTTGAAATGCCTGTACAACAGGCGTAAAATCTTCTTTCCCCATGTTCGCCCAATTATTATAATGTACATTAGTATTAATTGCCCATTGTTCTGCATAAGTTCTCTTATATATGCTGCTCCTTATACTATCATGTTCAGTTAATTCTGATACACGTTCATCATTATTCCAAGATTCTGCTGATTTAATAGCTTTTTCTAATAAAGAACGATAATAATCCATAGCTGGTATCAAAAGATCACCAAGTTCCCATTTGCTATTTAGTTTAAACTTTACACATACAGATAATGAATCGCATACAAAACTAAAAAACTGTTCTAAACCGTGTCGCAATCGTGCAGCCCCACTTGATATATCGTTATTACGTAAGTCCTCTTCTATTTTATTCCAAAGATCTGCTTCATAATTAACTGAAGGGCCAGTATCTATGTTCCAATTATAGAACTCAATTAATCCCTGATTTTTAATACACCCTTCGCTTAATAATTGATGTGCCCATGTCTTATCATGGGTTGTAATAAAAAATTGTCTATTGGTATAAAAATTAGAAAAAAGCGAACAAAGCGCTCTCCTATGTTGCATATCTACTGACATTACGACATCATCAAGAATTATTAAATCAATTAATCCTTCTGTTAATCGTTCGAATAATGATAAAAATAAACATAACCCCATACTATCCTGATGTCCTTCACTATGTAACGCATGAGGTGGATGAACTCCTCTATTGTAGAAATCAACTTCAAAGTTAAGTCCCGCACCTTCAGGTTTAAAATTTGTAGTAAAATTTTTTTCGTCATTTCCATGAAGCGTTCTATATAGAATCTCAAATTTATTACTAATATTTTTATATAAATTATCTAAAACCAAATCTCTTGTCTTTTGGAAAATGCTCAGTAATATCTCTGATCTTTTATAGGCTAGTGAATGCTTCTCTATTTCTAAGTTAGCATCTTCAATTACTTTCATATTTGCTTCAAGGTGAGTCAATATATCCCAAGATGTTTGTTCTTTTGATATTTTTGGAGATTTTTCCTTAGCTGCTAATAATATTGAACTTAAAATTATAAAAATATTTGCAGGTGCAATAAGTGTCTTTACGTCATCTTCCTTAAATTTAATATTTAAATATCTTTCTAAGGGGTCTGTTAATGCAGTTTCATAAAAATTTAAATCTTTTAACCATTTTTGAAGTTGTCGAACTTCTTCATCAAGTTTTATACTTTGCGCAATTTCAATAATATTGTCAATATTTGCAATAGCAGAACTTAGTGCGTTGTCGATCAAATTTACATATTTGTTTATATCATCTTGATATTTTTCTGCAATTTGTGCAGTTGATAATTTTTTATCAAGATACCCCCTCAATTTCCCCTGAGGCCATGAAGTATCACATAATGGACAATCCCCCGTCTCATCGATTAATTCTAATCCCAACTCAATTAATTTACGACGATTGAGTGTTTTTAACAACTTTTCATCACTTATTATTTGAGTAATTAACTCGCGTAATTTTGAATCAGCTTCTTTGATTATCTTTTGATTTTCTTCAAAAAATATTTTATTGAGGGATTGAATGTATCGTTCAAGTATAGCTACATTAACCATAATTTGGTCTTTATCAACTTTGGGTAGAAAAAGCTCTTTTTTTATATTATTAGAAAATAATTCAGTAATTGAATCACCTCCTAAAATAGTACGGTATTTATTTACCTCACCTATTACCGATTCAATATTATAGTTATCAATTTGTAAATTTGTAACTACCGTAGATTCAGCTTTTTTCAATGATCTGTTAGTTGTATGAAGATCCCTTTTTATTTCATTAACTAATTTTACAAATGTTTTTCTAATTTCTTCAATTTCAGATATATTTAGTAATTCTTGTATTTCTTGAGCTCGTGTGCTCGATTCAGCTGTAATAAATTTTAATATCTCTCGTCTAGTAAGAACATTTTGGCCAAGAGAAGCAATATCTATAATTGGTTTAATATATTGGATTTCATTTTTGTCGCAGATTAACTCACTTGGATTTGACATTGTTCTTTTTAATTCGATTTGCTTTTCATAACTATTAATTTTTACTATACCACGAACCATTGTATCCTCTGGTTTATAGTCAACATGTGGTCCATGTTTACTCAAGGAAATATTACCTGTTCCCTTACCAATTAAGCGAGAAATTTTACCTGTTAATAAAAAATCAATTGAATCAATAACTGCACTTTTTCCAGAGCCGTTAGGGCCCCAAATAACAAAACTTTTCCCATTTGGTTTTATATGCAAATGCGGAATCCCTCGAATATTGTTAATCTCAAGCTCAATTAATCTCATTGTCTTCCTCCAATAGTGGGAAAATAGCATTTCGTACTTTTGCTAATTTATTTAATTCAGAGTTATTTCGTAATTCTTCAAGCTTATTTGTAGTATCATTATCAAAATAATTATTTTCCCTAAGCTTTACAAACATTTCGTCTAAAATTTGGTCGGAAATAGATTTATGTGATACATTATTATTTGGCATTTTTATTACTCCTTCCAGAATAGGTTTCCATCTTTTTATAATAATCTGTTGATTAAATTGCGTACCTATTATGTTTTTTTAAATATGATGAAAGCGCAATAAAAGACTGGCCTCTGTCCTGCCATCTTTTTGATTTTTTAATAGTAATTGCCATGTGGTAATAAGCTGGCTTGGTCGATTTCTTTCGTTATTTTATTCCATTTAGCTATTCGTACATTTAGATTATCCCAATATGTTAGAATATCATAACGCTTGTAGATATTAATAAGTTTATTAACTGGTGAACTAACGCCAGCAGGAGATAATATAAGTGAAAATCTAGGACGAACAACTTTTGAGTATCCAATTAGTTGAGAAATATCTTTCAGACTTATTGACTTCAGTTTACATTCTACAAACGCTAATAAACATTTCTCTTTATATTTTATCACTCCGGTAATATCAACCTTAATTACATATGTCTCAAATTCTGGGAAATATTTACTCAGATTTTTTCTTCTAATAAATTCACATAAATTAATCTTAGAAGTATCGAAAACTTTGATTTCGCTTTTAGGGTATATTCCTTTTAGATGTTTGGTTAACCAATTAACTACTTCGGGATACATTTCTTTTTCAGAACTATACATGTTTAAACCTCTTTAAATAAGTTATCCTCTTCTTGTGTGCATCCTAATTCTAAGCATATTTGCCAATAAGCGTTACAATGTTTTCCTCTTAATTCTGGGGGTAATTTTTCTGACATCTCTTCTGGATGAGGGACTCGTTGCTTTATCCTCTTTTTAGGGGGGTTGCATAATGAAGGTTTTCTTTTTGGAAAATTTTTTCTATTTTCTTCTGCCAGCTCCTTTAAGATTTCATCTTTGTGGGTAATTCTAAAACCAATTTTTTCAAAATATTCAGCATAAACTTTTAATTGATGTTCTCTTGCCCAGGCATGTTTAGCACCTCTATTATAATCCTTAAGATTCCCATTCCGAGTATTTGGGTGCCCCCAGTCTATTGTATTTACAGGAATATATAAAGGTTGCCCTTGTAGTAAATTGCAAATCTGAATTGGTAATTTCCAATTATTATTTAGGATAGAAATATAGACTCGGTGCCTTCCTGCTTGATCTCTACAGCCTGTCCCTATCGAACCTGTTACATCAGCAATACCTCTTATAAATTCTTTTTTAATATTTTCTGATGCTTTAAATAAAATATAAGGTATTTCCATTTCCCTAAAACTCCTTTTGTTCAACAAAAGACGGTCAATGTTTCTCCATAATATTCCATATCTATTTGATTCAATAATAATACTCACTGAATTCTCATTAGTTACTTTCTTAGGGGTAATTTCCATCAACTCTCCAAGTCTATTGATGGTTTCATCTAAACTTAAAAGAATTTTATCTTTAGCTTGGAATGTTTTATTTATTCCTTTTGCTGTTAAGTTTTTAAAAGGATATTCTATAATTAATTGCCTTTTTCCACTAACTTCTCGTATTGTTCCCCGTCCAACAATTAATCCTAATAAATAAGCCATATCTGGGTCTAAAAAGAAATTCATTATATCTCCTTTCACATCTTCTTAAAAATCATAATATATTCGTGAACTTTATTTACAACAAAAGAATAAGGGTAACCTAAAGGACGTAAATTATTATATTCTTTCTGTCTATCCCAAATAATTATATCTTTCAAAGAAAAATTTATTTCTTCCATTTTTTTAGTAAGATCAGAATGAAAAGGATAAAAATTAGAATTTTTTCTAATATCCATTACGATCACAATACAATATCTCCCAGGCTTTGTTACCTTATATACTTTACTAAAAACACTCTGTAATGATAATAAGAATTGATTGTAATCACTTATATTCCCAAAATCTACACTAGAATTACTATAATTGCGAATGGCCTTACGGTCAGCAGACCTTCTTCTATTTAAAATATCCCAATAAGGGGGTGATGTTATAGTTAAATCAACAGAATTTGGAGAAAAGTATGTATCAATATTTTCTGCAGAATCATTAATAAGTTTATAATTGCTATTATTAATAAATATTGTTCTATAAACATTATCTAACCTGTTTTTTGCCATAGAGATATATTCTTTATTTATTTCGAACCCTATCCCCTTAAGGCCTTTATTTTGTGCCGCAATCAAAGTACTTCCGCTACCCATAAAAGGATCTAAGACAACTTGCTCTTTAGAATTGGTGAAAATATCTATTAACTTTTCTGCCATCATAATAGGAAACATCGCTGGATGCCTAAGTGCCCATTCTTCTTTATTCTTTTGTATATCCTTCCATATACTAAAAGAGTATTGAAGCCATTCTTTACCACTTAAATTATTAATTCTTTCCGCCATTTACATTGCTCCTTTTATATATTATATACTTTTGCAAAATATAGTGTTTCAAAAACAATTTTTTTATCAGATTCATCTTGATTAATACTTCTGTACCGACGATATGGTTTTTTAAAGATTTTCACTTCCCCACGATTTGATAAGATATCTACTATTTCATCTTCAGACATTAGTCCTTCATTATTATAACTCAGTATAATGAATTTTGTTTTAGCATTTTTTATAAGACTATTAAAAGCATTTAAAACTCCGCTTTTTTGGCTAAAAGCTGATTTTTGTTTTTCATAATCGCGTATTCCGGTCTTGCCATAAATTTTTGGTTTTTGTCCATTAAACCAACCTTCAGCAATTAATTCTAATAAAAAATAATTAGAAGCGTATTGTCTAGCATTATAAGGTGGGTCTAAATATAAAATATCGGAATATATTCTTTTTATTAAAATATTGGCATCTTCTTTGAAGGCTCTATTATCCCTTTTACTTTCAGGAATAATCGGTACTTTTAATTCGATAGATTTAAAAGCTCTTGGATCCCAGTTCTTCAAATATGCAGCATAGGTACCCGAAATGTTGGCGATATAAGGTACAGCCTCAATTAGTGAAGTTAATAAAAAATAAAATTCATCTTCGTCTATAGTATCACTGTCTTTCCACTCTTGAATCTTTGTTCTAATGGCATCAATTTTCATTCCATTTTTATCAGCAAAATACATCCGCGGTGAATCAAGTTTTTTTGTTCCACCAGGACAGTAATTATTATATATAAAACCTTTTATTGGATCTAAATTATTGAGATAATTTATAATTATATTTAAATATTTATTGGAATCACCACTAATATTCTTTATTATCTTTCGGAGACCATAGAAAGAAGGATAAGTATTATTTTTAATATAAGTATGAGCAAAAGAATAAGAAAATTCCAAGAAATCATTAGCATAAACAGTGTACCCTTTTTGTTTAAAAAACTTTGCAACTGCAGTTGTACCTGAAAAGAGATCACAAAAAATAGAGCCATGGTTTATACCTGTTTCAGTTACCCCCTCACTTAAAAAATCGAGTAATTTGGTCTTACAGCCATAATATCTCATATATATTTCCCCTGTTAAATTTTTCTTATTACACCTTTTATTTTACCAATTATTCTAATCTGATTTTCATTGGGTTTAATAATTATTGGTTCCATTGTATCATTTTCGGGTTGTAGCCTTATTCTATTTTTTTCTTTATAGAATCTTTTTACTGTTGCTTCATCTTCAATAAGGGCAACTACTATATCGCCTTGCTCAGCATCTTGTTGTTGAGAGGCTATTACATAATCTCCATTTAAAATGCCAGCATTAATCATGCTATCACCCTTAACTCTTAAAGCAAAAATTCCGTTAGAATTTTTTATGATTGATCTATCAATAGCGATATTTCCTTCAATATTTTCCTGAGCAAGAATTGGCCTACCTGCCGAGATCTCTCCAACTATAGGTATTTCGATTGCATTATTTTTATTATTTTCCTTTGATGCAGCATGAACTAAAACTTCAATACCTCTTGCTTTGTGTGCACGGCGAGAAATGTAACCTTTTCGCTCGAGTGCCCCAAGATGATCTTGAACAGCGTTGGGAGATTTAAAAGAAAATTTCTTTTGAATTTCTGGAATAGAGGGAGGGTATCCAAATTTTTCTTTATTTAATATTATAAACTTTAATATTTCATCTTGACGTTCCGTAAGGACTAAGTTTTTCATATATTTCGCCTCTAATTGTTTATGTCAAAATAATACTATAAATATTTACAGTTGTCAAGCTTTAATTTAAAACTTATATTTAAAACTTATTTAACACAAATAATACATAGATTTTTTTTAAATCTCTTACAATATTCCTATTTATATTTATTTCTAAAGAAAATAAAAAATCTAAATTTCAATATTATATGGAAAGTTGGGGTCAAATCTTTATTCTTGACAAATAATTTAATAAACTGTCAAGAATAAAGATTTGACCCTTTTTCTTTTTCCTGCCGGATCAAGTAGTTTGACTCCTTGACTGGCCAGGCCATCGGATAAACCGAAATGGGTTTTTAAAATAGAATGTATTGAACGAACAATATAACCGACTACTGCTTCCGGTGTGTAATAGACACCACGCCGTTCTCTAATTTCGGGATCGTAGGTAGATAAAAATGTTTCGTAAAAGTGAATTATCGGATCTTTTCCTTTGCCGGTACTGTGATATTCATGCAGTATCTTTTTGACATCAGTGACATGTAATAGTTCGGCAATATCTTCAACGATAATTTGTAGGGACTTGGGCGGATCTTCCAGAGAAATAAAGCGGAAGACATCGCGCAGAATACCGATAGTATTCGGAATATAATCAAAAGCCAATCTGCGATTAAAATCACCATTTGCTCTGGTACGAGCAGCAAAAAGGCCATAAGTAATGGTCTGGGCGTAAAGATCGGCAAATTGTTTTTCAGTTAATGTTCCAATCAGATATTTTTTAAAGGCTTCATAAAAACCAATGATTTGTTTTTGTCCTTTGGTCCCATCTTCTTCCATTTCCACAGCAATAACTTCATCACGCAAAAAGCGGGTACGTTTGGCTAATTCAATTGCCAGGGAACGAGCAGATCTCACTTTGGGGAGAGAAAAGGAAAAGAAGGTCTCAAATAAATCTTTGAATTGATCAAGGTTTTCGACAGGCGGTGGGGTATGTAATCGTCTGGCTATCATATCGTCCGATCATCACCTGAGCAATTTTCTGACCATCCCGGTATAGTCGAAATTCGTAAAAATTGGTAAGGATAACATTGGGAAAGGTAGAACAATAACGTTTCAATTGTTCAGTTCCTTCAATATAATCCAAATTAGTAATAGAAGGATCTTTGGCTTCAATATAACCGGTAATATGGTTTTTCCCATCCCAAATGCGAAAATCGGGATTCCCCGCTTCTGTTTTTTTGGGAAGTATCGTGATATCAATATTCTTTACTTTTAAAATAGCGGCCATTTTTTTGATTAATTCATCCAGATTGGTGTAATAGCTTTCTTCACGGGCATCACCGCGTTGAAAAGTATTTGTAAGATTCTTAAGATATTGTTTTAATAATTCTTCTAACAAAGTTTATTTCCTTTTTAACAGAATTTTTAAAAAATTCTCGGGTCAATAAATTCCCGGGGTCTGGTCTTCACACTTGAAAGATCTACTTCTAAAGATTAAACTCTTCTTTAATGTATTCTTGTAAAACGTTTTTATTTGAAATAAAAAAGACAGAAAATAAAATAATTATTTTACTCTCCTACTCTGTCTTTTTAACTTAAAGATTCTTCCTATGAAATTAGGAAATAGTTCTTTTACCATTCCAGAGTTCTGTCCGGTCTCTCCTGTTACCTTCATATAGTTTACAATATTAAATTCATTTAAAGTTAATATATTATATATATACTACGCCTATTTTAAAAATCCTTCTTTTTTTAAAAAATAGTTTCGAAGTGCAAGATAATTTAGTCGTTAGTATCAAAAAACAAAACCAGAAATACAAAATAAAGAAAGTGAATGAAAGGTTAAATAAAGAAGGAGATTGGGAAAGACAAGTAAGTTAAACGTATAAAAACTGTAAAAAGGCCTTCCTGAAAGCCTTATATAGTAAGGCTTTTCACCCACATCTAAAATAAGCTATTTTAAGCCTTTTTAAGCGCCTATTTTAAAAAATATGAAGAATCACCTTAGGCCACCTCAAAAAACGCTGCTACGACAATATTTCTCTGAAGGCCTTATTTTGCAAGGGTTTCAGACTGCAAAAAATGGGGATTTTAGCCCTTTTTTGCCTTATTTTTTCCCTATTTTAGAACCACTACCACCATCCCTCATAACAAAAAAACGCAGAAATCCTTATATTTTCTACGTTTTAGAGATTTACCATTTTGCCTTAAAAAACTGATAATTATCTAATTTTATATATATTTATTTATCTTATTTAGTGAAAAATAAGCTTTCCCATTCCTCTATTTCTCTTCTTTTTGGATAATTATTTAATAAAAAATGTATTATAAAACTGCTCTCTGTACCATTATTTTCTCTTAGGCCTTTTTAATCCGGTGATACCTTCGAGATTATAATTATAATGAATGTCTTGTTTTACTTTTATAGATATATTTTTTGATTTTAGAATTAAATAATATATATTTTTCAAAATAGTCTCAGGTAGTTTTCCTTTCTCTTCTATATCCTCTTTATGTTTTTCGAACACTTCTTTATCTATATCGTAGTAAGAATCAACATCAAGAATACTTTCCTCAACGAAACCTAAAGAGCCAGCTTTAAACCTATAATAATTATGGCTTTTTCTGGCTCCCTCTTCTTCATAATGATAAATTCTTGATGTTGTTGTAATCAAAAATACTTTAATTGGATTATCTGGGTAACGACTCTCTCCAAAATAAACAAAATATCTATTTTTTTCTTTACCCTCTACTCTAAAAGGAAAACTATTCCAAATAAATACTGAACCTAATTGCATAAAGTTTTGTTTTTTAAACTACGATAAACTAAAAACCTCTCTTCTTGAATAGATAGTTTATTACTTTCTTTTTTATCAATTTCTCCGAATGTATCACTATAATCAATCCGACTATTCTTTTTCCTATTGTATGCCACTTTCCATGCTTTAATCTCATTATGGCTATCTTCACAAATATTATCAATTATCTTTTTCATACTTAAATTATTTCTTATATATTTATCAAGTAAATAATTCATTGTTTCGATTTCAAATTCTGAAAAATAATCTAAATCTGCTTCTTTTGTTGAAATTATTATGAATCTATTAGTCCCTCTTTTTTCAAATTTAAAGCAATCTGTTTGATATTCTTCTCTATTATTATAAATACCAACGGGAACAGGGCCGTTTTTATACGCTCTGTATTTCAATTCCAAAGCAGGTTTGCCTAATTTTTCAATACTGAAAAAATCTAAATATGATAAAAATTTATATAACAATGTTTGGGGTAGATATTGTTTTCTTAGCTTATAAACTTCCTGTGCAAAAAAACAAATAGCGTTATTTATCTTTTCTGTTTTATAAGCAATCATTTTTTGCCTCCTTGAAAATACTAAACAAGCAGATAATTGAAATTACGATGAAGAATTTGGTAATTGAAATTTCAAATTTATTATAACATATATCCTCTCGAAATGAAATTTTTCATATCTGACCCTTTATTTTTTCTTTTTGCCAAAAATACAGACCCAAAATTTCAATTCATGAAAAAGATTATGTCAAATACTAAGACCTAGCCCCTTTTCTTCTTTTTAATCATCCTCTTTCATTTTTTTATTTCACATTGTATTAAGAACCAATAGCTATACAATTCTTTTTCGTATTCTTTGTAATTTTTATATTTATTTTTTATTAACTTCCAAAATATTGCATTATGTTTTCTTTCTAAAAAATGAATCATTTCGTGATAAATAATGTATTCTATTAAATATTCCGGTAGAAATCTTACATAACTATTTATACTAATATTACCTTTAGAACTTAGGCTCCCCCATTTCGATATCATTTTTCGGATAGTAATTCTATTTTCTCCAAATATTATTGTTTCATCTTTTTAAATCTTTATTAATTTTATAAGTTATATATTTCTGTTTAGGGCTTCTCGGCTTATCAGGAATCGTTCTTCTTAAAAGCTTTTTGTCTAACAAAGGATTCAAAATTTCATCTAAAAAATGCTCTCTATGTTTCATTTCCAATAATTTCATTATCTCTTTTAAAGAACGAGGATTTTGGCAATATTTCAGAATTCTTGCTATTCTATCATCTAATTTAGCTTGTGGGCTAACTTGTCCGGTAACTTGTCCGGTAACTTCTTCAATCGGATATGGAAAGATAGCTGCTGTAAATCTATCATTTATTTCCTCATTTATCCATTCTGCTTTAGGATATCAGGCAAGGCATCATCAGAGATTGTTTAATTAACCTTAAAAAATTAATTCTTTGTTGTAAAAGACGTAGAGGAAGAGATTATTTTTGAACTAGGGGAAACATGTAAAAACTGTGAAAAAATACCCTCTTGAAAGCCTTATATAATAGGCTTTCAGCTAAACCTAAAAATAAGCCCTTTTAAGCGCCTATTTTAAAAAATATGAAGAATCACCTTAGGTCACCTCAAAAAACGCCGCTATGACAATATTTCTCTGAAAGCCTTATTTTGCAAGGCTTTCAGACTGCTAAAAATGGGGATTTTAGCCCTTTTTTGCCTTGTTTTTTCCTTATTTTAGAACTACTATCACTATCCCATATAACAAAAAAACGCAGAAACCCTTATGTTTTCTACGTTTTAAAGACTTAATATTTTTTCTTATAAAAATTGATAATGCTCTAATTCTATATATATTTATCTCCCTTATTTACTAAAATATCAGTTTTCCTGTTCCTCTCTTTTCACTTTTTTGGATAATTATTTAATTTAAAAGGTGCCACAGATTTTTTTCCGTCTATTTTTTAATCATTACTAAAAGCATCTTAAATCTCTCCACCGCTTTTAGTGAATGTGGTTCATTTGCAGGCATAATTATCATTTCACCTTCCCTTACAGAAAACAGTTTTCCCGAAATTGTAACTTCTGCCTTCCCGTCAATCACATTAACTAAAACATTAAATGGTGCGGTATGTTCGCTTAATCCTTAACCTTTATCAAAAGCAAATACAGTGACTGTTCCTGCATTTTTTTTATTATCTCGTTGCTTACAACAGCATCTTCTTGGTATTTTACCAAGTTAGATAGGTTTTTTACTTGCATGGCTACTACCTCTTTTCATATTATTCGCTAATAATTGTATCATGTCTTCATTCCGTGTAATGGCAAAACTATATATTTAGATTACTTCCCCTGCTTCCTTTAGGTTAGACTTGTTTGCTTAGTACAAGCAGCTGTCTATTTAACCTCTACCGATGCATTTGTATCAAAAGGATTTGTTCTAGCTGCAAGAGAAAAAAGATAGGGGTAATTAGCTTTTAAATGCTTCATATAGTACAACCACTCTACAATTAAAAGATGATATGCCCTCTTTATATCTCCCGCAAGGTGTTGATAATCATTTTCTGATAATCCGTTCAGGCTTCTTCTGTGAGTAAGCTCCTCTGTTAAATGAAATACTGCCCAAAGTAAATTTGTGAATGACTCATGTTCTAATAGATTAGGATTTTCCAAAAGATTTAGCAAAAACTGTCTCTTTCCCTTCAAGAAATTTTTAGTATTATCCAAATCCCCTCTCTTGCTGTCAATGTTGTAAATGTGATTTTTGACACTTTTACAAATTTTCAAAAAATCTTGAGCAATTCTCCTCCGACCTCACTAAAAAACGCACCTATAACCATATTTAGTTTGTTCAACATAACTTTCTTTTCTCTATATTGCAGTAACTGGTGTAAAACCAAAGTCACTAGCAAAACTTCAAGGAAAACAAAAGCGATATCTCCAATAAGATATATGAAAATATGATGTGCGTCTCTAAAAATAAAATAGTGAATAATATAAACCAGTGCAGATAACACTATTAGGGACAGACCTAATAAAACCTGCCAATTAAATATGCGTTTCATTTTTAATTTCCCTTACTTTGTTTATTAATTTCTTCTTCTACCTCTTTAGCGCCTTCTCTGTAGAATTTTTCCTCATCCGGTGCAAGTTCTTTTAATAGTCTAAGAAATTCTCCAGCATGAACACGCTCTTCATCTGCGATGTCCTTTAGTACTTCCTGGGCTAATTGGTTATCGGTTGATTCGGCAAGCTGCGTATAGAGCTGAATGGCTTCATATTCTGCGGCAATCATAAACCTTATTGCACGAATTAATTCTTCATTTGTGATCTTACGGTCCTTCTTAAGACCAGAAAACGGATTTCCAAATTCAGGCATGGCTACCTCCTTTATTAAAATTTTATCCTTCCTTTAACCTTCTATTTTTTCAATAGGTCTCAGGGAACAGTTCTTTGTCACACTTCAAGAATATATATTTACCTTATTGAATCGTCACCAGCGATTAAAAGAATTAGTCTTTTTCAATTTTTCTACATCTAATACTTGTACGACAAAGGTTTAAAAAAATCCTTCTTTTTTTTAAAAAAAATAGTTAAGTGCACAAGATGCAAGATTTAAGTTTTTAAAAAAGAGAGGGAGTGGATTCCCATTTTCATGGGAATGACATAAGGAGGAGAGGGAATGATATACGGGAAGCGGAAATGACATATAAAGGAGTGGGGATTACAGAAATTTAAGAAGGATAAAGATGAAAGATATATAATTGTTAATTATAAACGATCAAATCCTTGTGGAACTTTTCTTTACATATTTCTATTTATATTACTTATTACTTCGGAAAAGTGATGCTAATGAAAATAGGTGTCTGTACCTATTTTCTATTTTATTGTCAGGAACAACACCGTCCCCTTGACAATTTCCGATATATAGCTTCTGCATTTACCGGACAGCCTTCGATATGATCAACTGGATAACTTTCAGCTACCCAATTGCAACACTTCCCCATGCTCACAAAAGATTTTCTTGATTTGACTGTACCATACTTAAAATTAGGGGCAAACTCACATTCTCTATCTCTCAATCTTTGTCCCATAAGTATGGTACAGTTTGGAGATCGCCGTTCTTTATACAAACGTCGCATAGCAGCCAGCAAAGCCCCCTTACAAGAACTACATGCACCTTTTTCAATAATCTTTAATTCTGGTAAATGGTAATCCAGCTCTTTAATGGTGATCGCATCTTGCCCAGGTTGAACTTTTTTTATTTTTTTTGAGTTGATAATTTTAATTTCTTCTATTTTAGTTGGTCCAAGATGAGCTTGAGCTGCCAAAAGAAGATGGGTAACTTCATCTCCACGATATCCCAACATAGAAGCAGCTACCAGGTCAGTAGCTAAAACGTTTCTACCGGCTAATATAGTATTAAATTTAACCGACATACCTCCTAATTCCCAGTTCAAAGAACATAAGGTAGCATCAACAATGGTCAAATCGGGTGTAATAACTGTATTAAGATCAGCAATACATTGGTCTAAGTTTAATCGGTGAAAACGGCTTTTTTCCTGATCAGGAATACAGCCCTTAAGATTTTTCATACCAATGGTTACAGTTGTCTGACTATGTACTTTCAAAATAGGAAGATTAATTATATAATCAACCTTCTTTACTGTTTCAGCAATTAATACTCTTTTTAATATCTTACCATAAGGTATATCGATAGATATTTGATTATCCCTTTTAAAATCAAGCAAGGTCACCTTCCATTTTTGCGCTAAATCCTGAATTCCGGTAACTTTATAAGCTTCTAAAGTATCATCACCAACTTGTGAACTTTCCCCAATAATAATCTCTCGGGGAGAAGTACTTAGTAAAAGCTCTATTAAGGCATCTATAATCAAAGGATTAGTAGTGGCTCCGGAGCTATGTGGTTTTGCTACTACCAAATTGGGCTTCAATAAAATTCTGCTACCTGGAGCTATTAGTTGCTTAATTCCTCCTAAATCCTTCAAGCAATTACTCACCATAGTTTTTATATTTTCATCATTTTGTACGGTAACTGTATAACACTTATCTTTCATATCCATTCCTTTTCATCGCTTCCCGTCTTAAGAATTGAGGCATCTTTTCAATTGCATATCTAAGGGCAGTACGGGGCATATTCTCTTTATTCTCCATCACATAATCAAAAACCTCTTTTTGGTGTAGGTGACTGGTTACTTTTAACAACCAGCCATAACCCTTTTGAACCAAATCATCTTCATCCAAAAGCAATTGGGCGGCAATTTCAAAAACATCTTTTGAAAAATGCCCTTTTTTCACCGGAACAATAAGAGAAACAGCTGCTGCTCTTCTAAGCCAGCGATTCTTTGATTGGGTCCATTCTTTTAGTTCTTCAACAAACGATGGATCTTTCACTAAAAAACTGCCTATGGTATGGTTACAAAATCCGTCACACTTTGCCCAATTATTTACGTATTTCTCTATCCAGTTTTTAAATACAATCCAATCATCCGGTTCAAATTCATCGGCAATTTTAGGAAGCCAAAAACTAGCAATAAAAGCTTCCTCACAATAATCTGATAAAAAAAGTTGTTCACATAAATCAAATATATCCTGCTTTCTAAGTGTTTTTATTTCTTTCCAAAATTTGTTAGCAATTCTCCTGACTATAGCAGTTTTTACCCCATAACATTTTACTTCTTCTTTTTCTTTAAAAAAACGCTGGATGCTTTTTTGAGTCTCACTATCAATATTTTCTTTTAATGACTTTCTAATCTTTTGAATGACCGGATTCATTACCATACCTCCAACTTTATTAGACTAAAAGTAAAAAATAAAAACTTTACTCTAAAAACGAAGGAATATTTTGTACTTTTGCGTTAATATATCATTTCTTTAATGGGAGCTCTCAACTTAACTCAAAGCTTGCTTTAATACCGGATAAAAATCCTTCTCCTCCTCAATTACGGGGATTCGTTCTTTTTTCGCTTCCTCTTTCTGGCTTTCTGTACAATAACCCCATCCGGCCAAAAAAACGTGAACCCCCAAGACATCAGTTCCTTTAAGATAACTCAGCTGATCATCAATAAAATAAATCTCATTTAATTTAGCGTCATATCTCTTAGCAATGGCCTGCATATGCTCTGCCTTATGCTGGCCATAATTTTTATCAAAAATATCTTCAATATCTATCTCAAATCCAAGATATTCCGGTTGAAAGGCACGATGAATGGCTTCTCTACGATTGGAGGTAGCAATGACCACTTTTTGACCTTCCTTTGTAAATCGCTGAATCCCCTTGACGACTTCCTTAAAAACAGGTGACAGAAAAAACCATTTTTTAAAACTCTTTTTCTGCCATTTTTCTTTTTCTTTAAAAAATAATTCTCGAAAAAATTGATAATCGAATTGAAGCTGATTACGGTAAGCAATGAATTCCTGTTGGTCCTTGATCCAAACCTGTTCTTCCATAATTTTAATAATAGCGAAAAAATCACCCGATAATTCGATATAAGACCTTAAGCGGTGGTAATAACTCATTTCTTTTTTGTATTCTTTTTGCATCTCTTCCCAATTCTCAAAAGTAAATAATTCCCCGCTAAAATTTTTCTTTACTTCCGAACCAAAACATTTACAATAGGCATTATGACTTACAAATAAAGATTTCAAAGCACTATCACTAATGACCCCGTCAAAATCCACTGCTAATATTTTCATTTTCAATTCTTCCTATCCCTTGAATTAATTTGTGTAGTACCGTTAAACAAATTATTAAAATTATACTATTTCTTCAAAGGGTTGTACAACTTGAACTGTATGATGGATGAGGACATGTGATAGTGCAGCTTATGGCTTATGGGGTCAGGCTTCACAACTTCACATTACTTTTTCTTTTTTTGTGAAGCTGTGAAGCCTGACCCCGTTTTCCAACAATATTTACTTATGAATGGGGGAAATGTGTGAAACCTGTGAAAAAACATCTTCTTGAAAGCATTGTAAATAAAAGGTTTTGAGGAACAATAAATTCTTATTATATAATAATGAATATCGTTTTCAAGCAATAAATTACCCCGCTAAAAACGGGGTAATTTATTATATTTAAATAACTAAATCTACTTTTGTGCTGACTTAATTTTCTTTGCTACGATTTCAGCACATTTAATAATTGGATAAGCAGTCGGTGGAGCAGTAAGCAACGGATGAGTACCTATTTGTGCAGTCAAAATGGAGCTTACAGTCATTTTATTTTGGATTGCTAACCCAATTATATTAATTAGCTCTCCTGTACTTTTACTACCAATAACTTCACCACCGAGGATTATGCCCGAATCTCGGGCAACAATTAATTTTACCTTTTGTTTATGAGTATGTGCAAGAGTTCCCGGATGTTTATCGATTCCATCAAAAGTCCCGGTAACCACATCACACATTTCTTTTTTAGCCATTGATTCGGTTAATCCTGCTGCACCAAAAGCTGTTTCCCCTATTGCTGTGGAGAAAATAGCAATAGTTCCCTCAAAAATTTTTACCGAACGAAGCTTATATAAATTCATACCTGCTATTCTTGCTTCTGCACAGGCAGTAGATGCCAACATAACTGCACTTGGTTTTCTTGTAATGAAATCCTTTTTTTCTGCACAATCCCCTATTGCAAATACATCTGGATTTTCCGTTCTCATATACCCATCTACCTTAATAAATCCTCTTCCACTTATCTTGAGCCCTAATTTTTTAGCCAATTCTGTATTAGGACGATAACCCATCGCTAAAATAACTGCTTCTGCTTCAATATTTTCTCCATTTTCTACTAACACTTTTCTAACTTTTTTATCTCCTATTATCTCCTTGACACCTACACCACTTATTATTTTTACACCTCTCGCTTTAAGAACTTCTTCGGCTTGGACAGCTATTTCTTCGTCGAAAGTTAAACCTAATATATGAGGTAATATTTCTACAAGAGTTACTTCTTTGCCTAATTTATTAAGTTCATCTGAAACCTCGACTCCAATAAATCCTGCACCAATAACTACTATCTCTTTGCAATCTTCAATTTTCTGAAAAACCTTATCAAGATATATTTTATTTTTACTTATAGTAAAAACATTTTCTAAATCCGCTCCCTTAAGCCAATTAGGTGTAATGGGAGTTGAACCTGTTGCAAATATAACCTTTTCAAAATTAATCTCTGTTCCTTTTGCAGTCTTGCAAACCTTTTTATTTTGGTCTACAGATACTACCTCATCAATTTCAATTTTTATGCCCTTACTAGTTAAAACAGCATCCGGTATGACATCTTTATCTGAGCTTCCTAATGAACCAAAAATATAGGGAATACCACAAGGAACTAATACTTTCTCTTCTTTTCTTATAACCAAAAACTCTTTTTCCGGATAATTAGACTTTCCAGTTAACGCTGCTACAATACCTGCTGCACTTCCTCCGACTATTAATACATCTGTTTTTTTCATACAATTAATACCTCCTTTAAATTACGCCACTAAACGAGAATATTAGCATAATTTTATGTAATGGTCAAATAATTTAAATCTTAAAAAGACAAAAAAATTCCTCCTAACTTCGCTCTTACTATACAAAAAGAATAGTAAAAAGCTCATTAACTCTTTTTATTTATATTAATTATTGAGTTAACATTTAAATAAATCTTGAGAGTTGGTATTTTTTTAATAATATTTGCTAATGATTTCTATTTTTTATATTTAAACGAAATATCTAATTTTGCCCTAAAGGTTAGCCTGGCATCTTTCTCTACTTTAATATCAAGCTTTTTTACTTCGGCTATCCTAATTTCCTCAATCGATTTAGAAGCAGTCTCTACTGCAACTCTTGCTGCGTCCTCCCATGATTTTTCACTGGTACCTACAATTTCGACAATTTTGTATACACTTCCCATTTCGCACCTCCTATTAAATTCTTATTTTTATTCATTTTATCGAATATTTAAAAATAGTTGATCTTGTTTATCTCCTACCTCCTACCCTTTTTCTTTCACAATTTCCCCTCTTCTAACAAAATGCATTGTTATAAAGGAAAGTATAAAGAAGAAAGAAGCAAAGACCATAAGAGAAGGATAACCGAATAGATCAATAGATATTCCCGAAAGGGGAGGAGCAATAATATTGGCTGCCTGAGAAAAAAAGTAATAAAGTCCGGTATATCCCCCCACCTTCTTCAAGGAAGTCATATCTACTACCATAGGAAGAGAATTAACGTTAATCAAAGCCCACCCAAATCCACCTATCAGAAAGAGGATAGCAATGTAGATAAAATTTCGGAACAACATGCTAGCAATCATTATTACAGTAATAATTAAAAGTCCCGCTCTTATTGTTTTATTCCTACCCCTTTTCGCCCCGATATACCCGGTTACAAGAGAACTTACCATAAAGGATAAAGAAAATACCCCCAATACAAGTGCACCGGTACTTTCCTTTATCCCTAGATAAAATTTAGCATAGCTGGTAAAGAAGGTCTCAATACTGTTAAAACCTACGAACCAAAAAAATATAGAAAGAAGGATAAAAAACAAACTTTTATCTTCGGAAAAAACATCTTTAATGTTTTCGTAAAAGGCAGAGAATGATTCCCGGAAAGAGACTGCTGGCTTTTTACCTTCCCTGTCTTCCTCTTCGATAAAGGGTCTATCTTCTTTAATGGTAAGTACCACTATTAAGCTAGCCAGCAACATTAATAATCCACCTACAATGAAAGGATAGGTAATATTGCTATCATAAAGAGGTTTTCCCGCAAAAAAAACTAACAGTGCTCCCAAACCTCCCATAAAATTAATAATTCCGTTTGCCTGGCTCCTGAAATGTGAAGGGGTAATATCCGGCATTAAAGCAACTACCGGCGTCCTAAAAAGAGCCATCGCTAAATTCATCAGGATAACAGTAAACATTATTAAAGCTAAATTTTCATATAACCTAGCATAAGGAATTAACAAGAAAAATAACATAGCAAGGGGAGCACCGGCTAATATATAAGGTCTCCTTCTACCTAACCGTGTTCTGGTTCTGTCACTTAATGCCCCCAAAAAGGGAAGAAGAAGGACAGCGAAGATATTGTCAATAGTCATTATAATTCCAATAATAAAAGAGCTTAAATTAAAATACTTTAAAAAAATTGGAACATACGCATTGTACATTGCCCAAATGATAGATATCCCAAAAAAACCAAAACCTAAAATAAATATTTTCTTTTTATTAAAAATACCTTTCTCTTCCATATGATTTTTTCCTCCTTCAATTTATCTGTTTAATATTTTTTAAAATACTATGTGTCAGGGGACGGTTCTCTGGCACACTTCAAGAATATATATTTACCTTATTGAATCGCCACCAGCGGTCTAAAGGAATTAGCATTTTCCAATTTTTCTACATCTTAGTACTAATATGACAAAGATTTTAAAAAATTAAAAGAGAATATAAAAGAGAACGCATTGGAAGATGAACTTATCAAATCTTTTAGGTAAAAGTAGAAAAAGTAGCCGAATTGTTAAGATAACACGACCGTCTCCGTAACAAGTCCCTGTGACAATCAAAAACCGGCTTAATTCAATCGGCTGATGGATAATTTACCATTCCTTTTTTGTTTTGCGATCTTTATAAAAATCGATTAACCTGCTGCGATCCTCCCGACAGTGCATGTTCAGTGTTAGGGTAATTTTTTGCCCATTGCTCTGATAGTCAATGAAAATCCGATAATCCGTAGGAGATAAAAGTGCCAGAAAAGGATATTTCCTGGGAGGAATATCTATCTTTTCTACATCGGACCAGAGAATGCGAAAATTTAACTGGTTCTCTTCACGTTCCGGCTGCTCAGCTCTCATAAAAGAAAAGAGCAAGTTTTGCCGGGGAAAAGTCTGAAAATAAAAAGCGCTCTCGGTATAGAATAAAATTCCCAGGATCGGTCCGGAAAAGTTCTGATAGCCGCCGATGAGCTCGGCCATACTCTTCCCTTTAATTTTCTCTCCAATATCCTCTTCCTTTTTCTTCCAGAACTGTTCAACGTCTTTTTTGGGTACTCTTTTCAAAATAGCCTCCTTCGATTACAGTAATACCTGACTTATTATATATTATATGAAGTTTGGGTAGAATTAATCAAATTATTTTCTTAAATTGATTCTTTCAAAATAAAATGAACACCTATTAGTTTCTCAAATTGTGTATTTGCCATAGAAATTGTTTTGTTTTCTTCGATAATTATAGTTGCTGTGCCGGTGCTTTCGAATACGGTGCGCTATTTTTCTTCTTATTCTGCTAATTCGGCAATGAGTTGTTCTTTGGACTTTTTCGTATTTTTCATTTTTTTAGATCTCCGAAAATAAAGAACCAATCCGCTTATTTTATCTTATCTATATGTACTCCTCCCATCATCATACCCAGTTCTTCGACGCTAACTTCGTTTCGTTTTACCACTCCCATAATCTTACCCTCGTAGATAACTGCAATACGGTCAGCGAGTGATAAAATTTCATCCAGGTCATCAGAAATGAGAAGAGTTGCTGTTTTTAATTTTGTTCTTTGTTCAATCAATTGACGATGAACATATTCCGTGGCACTAATGTCTAAGCCGCGTGTAGGCTGAGCGGCCACCAGAACACTGGGCTTTCGGTAGAGTTCTCGTGCCAGGATTAATTTCTGGATATTTCCACCGGAAAGACTTTTTAAGGAAGTATAACGGGAAGGAGTCCTGATATCAAAGTCACTTATTAGACGTTCGCTTTCCCGGGCAATGTTTTTGAAATTCATAAATATTCCATCAGCATAAGGTTGGTGTATATGATCTTTAAGAATCAGATTTTCCTCTACGGTAAATTTCTGTATTGTCCCATCTCGCATTCGTTCTTCGGGAATATAAGAGAGACCATATTCAAGAAGCTGGGAAGGAGACCAATTGGTAACCGCGGTCTCTTTTATAAACACTTTACCTTTTGTAGATTTCCGCAGACCTGCAATAACTTCTGCAAGTTCACGCTGACCATTTCCCGAGACCCCGGCAATTCCCAGAATTTCACCGGAGTGCACTTCAAGGTCAATCCCTCGCAGGGCAGGAATGTCCTCATCTCCCTGAGCCCAAATTTCCTCTAAAGCAAGGGATACTTTACCGAGCTTTACCGAAGGATGTTCGACCTGAAAAAGGACTTCTCTTCCCACCATAAGACGTGCCAGTTTTTCTTTGGTCACTTCAGCAATGGGAAGAGTTTTTACCACCTTGCCGTCACGAAGTATAGTCACACGGTCGCTCAGTGATAGAACTTCATGAAGTTTATGGCTGATAAAGATAATAGAGTATCCTCTGTTTAGCATACTCCGCAAGACATGAAAGAGTTCTTCCACCTCTTGCGGAGTAAGAACAGCAGTCGGTTCATCTAAAATAAGGAGAGAAGCTCCGCGATATAAGATCTTTATTATTTCCACTCGTTGCTGCTCTCCAACAGAGAGTTGCCATACTTCTGCCCCCGGATCAACATACAGCCCATGAATTTTAGCAAGCTCTTTAATACGTTCCGAGACAACATCAAGGTCAAGAAGAAATTTTCTTGAGGAAGGAAGTCCTAAGGCTACATTTTCTGCTACGGTAAGAGTAGGAACTAACATAAAATGCTGGTGCACCATCCCAATCCCCAGTCGAATTGCATCCAGCGGAGAACGAATGGTAATCAATTTTCCGTTAACGTAAATTTCACCTTCATCCTGGTGATATATACCATAAAGAATTTTCATCAGGGTACTTTTTCCGGCTCCGTTTTCGCCAAGGAGGGTATGAACTTCCCCGGCACGGACATCAAAATCAATTCGGTCATTCGCCAGCACGCCCGGGAACTGCTTAACTATTCCCCGCATCTCTACTTTTTCGACTTTTGTTAAATTTGTTATTTTAGATGTATCTTTTTTCATATTAAAATGTAAATCAGAGCTCCATTCCGTATGGGTACTCTTAATCTTTCTTTATTTCTCTACTTTGACCTCAATATTTCCTTTGACTATATCCTCAATAGTTTTGCCTACAAGCGCTTCGTCATTTACAATAATTTTAAGACCGCCGTTAGCCAAGTTAAGAGTAAAGATTTTACCTCCTCTTTCTCCCTTCTTAATCATTTCAATCATCGGCCTGAGTGCAACTGCCCAAACAACATCTACACTGGAGACCACATTCTGAGGGGCAAGTGCAGATTGGTCAACATCATATCCGAACCAGAGAGCTCCTCTCTGTTTCGCTACTCCGATTGCTCCGACTGTCATCTGTGATGTTCCAGTAAGAACATCTGCTCCGGCATCGATATGAGTCTGTGCCGCTTCGGATGCAAGGGCAACATCACTATATGAGCCAATCCAGGTTACATTTATTTTAGCATCCGGTTTTATCGATTTTATACCTGCCTTAAAACCTTCTGTATAACGTTTGGCATCACCGGTCTCAATCGGGCCAATTACTCCATAAATATTACTCTCGGAAAGTTTTGCTGCCAGGACACCGTTAACATAGCCGCCTTGTTCAGCTAAAGGTTCATAAGCAAATATATTAGTGATTCCAAGATCGGTAAAGACATTTGCGGTAGACCCCCAGGCAAAACTCGTCTCAGGGAAATCAGGAGCAATATCTGTTAAAGATGCGCCATACTGCGAACCATGAGCAATTACCAGATCATAGCCCTCGCTGGCATAGTCTCGAATAGCAGCAGCAGCATCTGCTACTATAAACATACTCTCTGAATAAACAAACTCAAAATTTTCCTTGCCCATCTCTTCTTGAATGGTAAGCAGAGCTTCGTACATACTCTGGCTCCAGGCAAAATCATTAATAGAACTTGGCATAATGAATGCTACCCGGAAAGGTTTTGCACTTGCTCCGAGCCCGAGCGATAATACAAATATACTTATTAGAGTAAGAATTATTACAATCTTTTTCAACTTCATCATTTTATCCTCCTAATTTTTTATACTATACAAATACAGAAAAACTCTCATTATTCTAAAACATTTTATTTTATTAACCACCTCTCTTTTATTATTCCCCTCGCTCGAAGGGTTTATTTAACGCCGCAGGTGGATGTATGCGGCGTTTAGCCATAGCCGCAAGTACCACGATAGTAACAATATAAGGCAACATCAGGGTAAAATCAGAAGGAATATTAATTCCCTTCACCTGAACCCATATCTGAATAGCATTTACGGTGCTGAATAGAAGCGCACCGGTGAGAATGGTTTTCGGACGCCAGGCTCCAAAATATACCAGGGCAACGGCAATAAAGCCCATCCCATTAGTTAAATTTTGCTGAAATACATTAAGTAGTGCAATAGAGAGAGATGCACCGGCAATCCCCGAGAGCATTCCACCTAATATTACCGTAAAATAACGGATGCGTACAATATTAACCCCTAATGAATCAGCTGCCTCCGGGTGTTGCCCTACAGCTCGAATACTAAGGCCTAAAGGTGTCTTATTCAATACAAACCAGGCAAGAGGAATCAGGGCAAATGCACCATATACCAGGATGTTTTGCTGGAAGAAGATTTCGCCCACAATGGAAATATTAGAAAGCCAGGGGATAGACAAAGGAGGAAAACCATTTACCGTTTGCACTGTTCCTATCATAGTACTAAATAAAAGACTGCTTAATCCGAGGCCGAATATATAAACCCCGATCCCGCTAATCCCCTGTTCGGCCTTTAAAGTAACATTAATAAAGGCAATCAAAAGACCAAATATCGCTCCGACCACTATTGCCGCCAATAAACCAAGCCAAAGATTACCGGTTTTAAGAACCGTATAGAAGGCGCTAAAGGCCCCCATAAGCATAACGCCATCTACCCCAAGGTTAAGGACGCCGCTCAACTGCCCTATCGTTTCCCCAATGGAAGCATATAGATATGGTGTGGCAAGGCGAATTGCAGATTTTACTATCCCGATAATAATTGCTTCCATTATTCGTTCTCCTTTTTATTTTTATTTTTGGAATTGTTTTTCGCGTCTGCAGTTCGCTCCATCCGTCGAGCCTGACTGCGGCGCAGATACTCACTTCCTACTACAAAGAGTACAATCAGGCCGTTCAAAGCACCGATCAAAGCAGAAGGTATTTGCACTACTCTCTGCATCTTATTTGCCCCGGTAAGAAGTGCTCCCAATAACAGGGAAGCCGGTATTGTTCCGATAGGATGAAGCTGTCCAAACAAGGCAGCCACAATCCCGTTAAAGCCCGCACTGCCGGTAAAACCAGATACAGAACCGTCGGTGAACAGCCGGTGATGAACTCCTAACACTTCAGTTGCTCCTCCTAACCCTATTAACGCTCCGCTCAAGAAAAAAGCAAGGACCATATATTTTTGTACATTAATTCCGGAGGCTCGTGAGGCCTGTATATTTTGCCCTATCATGCGAATACGAAACCCAATTGTCGTCCTCCAGAGAAAAATATAAACCAGAATAGCAAAAACAACTGCTATTATTGTTCCAAAATGCAGGCGGGTAGGAATAAGACGGGGAAGATCAACTACATGAGTTAAACGGGTCGTTTGAGGGATAAAGGAGCCAAGTTCTATCTGGAGTGGGTCCATTATCGGTCCGCGAAGAAGATAATTCATCCCATAGGCCGCAATATAATTCAGCATGATGGTGCTCAGGATTTCGTTTACATTAAAATAAGCCTTAAGAAATCCGGCAATTCCTGCCCATATTGCTCCACTTAGAAGCCCGACAAGCAAAGCAATTATAATCAGTATCCAGCCCGGTAAATTTGGAAAATTAAGACAAACTATGGTTGCAGAGAGAGCCCCGACTACAAGCTGACCCTCCCCGCCGATGTTTAAGACGCCGGCACGGAAGGCAATGCAGATTCCCAGTCCTACAAAAAGCAAAGGGGTTGCCTTGACTATTGTGTCTGCTATAGCATTTGTACTACCAAACGCACCCTTGAGCAGGGCCTGGTAAGCAACCAGTGGATTTACTCCGAGAAAGGCGATCATAATTGTCCCGATTAATAATGCAAGAAGAAAGGCCGCTATAGGAATAAGACTCATTGATATTTCCCGGACATTCCTGTATTTCATTTTACCACCTTATTATTTTTTTACTTATAAATTGCAGGATATATGAGTTTGGTACACTTTGTTATTTACTATTCGACATAAATTTTAGAAAATCCTTCTTTTTGGGAAAAGTTTTTAATTTAAAAGTTAGGTGAATGGGGTCAGGCTTCACAACTTCACATTTTTATCGTATTCCGTGAACTTGTGAAGCCTGACCCCGTACCTCGTAATGGCCTCCAGGGCTGATTTT
>DMCY01000072.1:782-9069 GCA_003451675.1 Candidatus Atribacteria bacterium | reverse complement strand
CCCGTACTTTTTTCCAGCTCTACAATGATGGACAAGACAGTAGGTATTGTTGGAATTGTTTGTATCATCAAAGATATCACACAATATAAAAAAACTATTGATACACTGAAGGAAAGTGAGCAAAGGTTTAAAGACGTTACCGAAAATGCCTTGGAATGGATTTGGGAAACTGATATAAATGGAAAGTATGTTTATTGCAGCCCAGCTTGTGAGAAAATTTTAGGTTATAAGCCCGAAGAATTGCTGGGGAAACATTTTTATGATCTTTTTGCTCCTGAGCAGAAGAAACAATTAAAAAAGTTAGCACTTGATAATTTTACTGACAAACAACCTTTTCATGAATTTATAAATCTGAATATAAGAAAGGACGGTAACCCAGTTTGGATCTCTACGAGTGGAGTACCTATTCTGGATACGAAGGGCAACTTTCTCGGATACAGAGGTGTAGATATGGATATCACCAAGTATAAACAATTAGAGGAAATGTTACGGGAGGATAGAAAAAAGTATAGAGATATAATTGATGGAATGAATGATACGGTGTGGGTTATTAATTCAGAGGGTAAATTTGCAGATGTGAACAAAGTTGCAGCAAAGCTGTTAGGTTATTCCAGGGAAGAATTGCTTTCTATGGGACCAAAAGACATTGACCCCCATCTCTCCGCAGAAGCGATAAAGACTCTTATTCAACAAATGCCTGATGATGAGGTACAGACTTTTGAAACAAAACATAAGACCAAGGAAGGAAAAATAATTCCTGTAGAGATTAGCTCCAGTCTTGTGACTTATCAAGGAAAACGGCATATTTTAAGTATTGCCAGAGACATTACCCAACGTAAAAAAGCGGAGGAGTCTCTGCGGAAAAGCCAGCAGGAATTTGCTAACCTTTTTCAAAGCAATCCCGAGGCAACTCTTTATATGGACAAAGAAGGAGATATCCTAAACATCAATACCAAATTTACTGAAATTTTCGGTTATACCCTTGAGGAGATAAAAGGTACAAGAATAGATTCCGGTTTAATCCAGCCCCCAGATAAAATCAACGAATGCAAAGAATTAGCCCGGAAAGCTATTAAAGGGGAACATATCAGTATTGAGAGTATCAGAAAGAAGAAAGACGGCACCCTGTTTCCGGTTTACCTTTCAGCTTCACCTTTATATATAGAGGGTAAATATCAGGGAGCTATAGGAATCTACCAGGATATCAGCGAAAGAAAGAAAATGGAAGAAAAAATAGAAAAACTGGTCCGGATTGATTCACTGACCGGTTGTTACAGCCGTAGACATGGTCTTGAGCTCCTGGACAGGCAGATAAAATTATCTCAGCGTAATCAATCCCCTCTATTGCTGGCCTTTCTGGATATCGATAATTTCAAGACTATCAATGATACCTTTGGCCATAATGAGGGAGATAAGGTGCTTAAAGAAGTTGTCGGGTTATTGAAAGCTTCCTTAAGAGAAGTTGATATTATCTGCCGAATGGGTGGAGATGAATTTCTCCTGGCATTCCCGGACAGTTCTTTACAGGAAGTGCCTTTAATCAGAGAAAGACTTCAAAAGAAATTAGCTCAACTAAATAAACATATTGACAGGGATTACAAAATAAGTTTAAGTATGGGATTTTCCGAATATGTATCGGGCAAACCAAAGACTATGGATGAGCTTATTGCTATTGCTGACCAGGAGATGTATAAAGAGAAGAAAAAATACAAGGAAAACTAAACTATTTTGAGCATTCCTTTTTTATATAAATAATTACCATTACCAGTAGCAATATATCCTAATACAGAGTATTTTTCTAAAGCTTCATATATACTTGTTTTATTATTTTGTTCTATTGCAATGGTAAGTTCTTTAAGATTATCTTCTATCATTTTAAAATAATTATCAGGGAATTCATAAAAAGTTTTTTTTGTATTTATAATATTACTTAAAAATGAATTTATGTTTGAATGGCTAGTCAATAAAACAGAATGAATAATAACAAGCGTCGGATCGTATTGTATATTTAGAACTCTGGATACCATAGCAAAAGTTGCACTAAAATAATACAATTTTTCGCTAATATCGTTAGTATCGTTCATTAAACTATATACTTTAAAGAATTCTTGTGTAATTATTTTTTTATTTTCATCAGATAGTATCAAGGTATAACCTCCTAAATATGTCTTAATAGTTTGTTTCTTTAATTTTCAAACTGTACAGTTGCCCGTCTTTTCTCCGGTTGAATTAGAATTATCTTTAGCAGAAACAGGCTCAATAACCTCAGCGGTGTCTATTGCTGTTGTGTTTTTTGCCACAAGACTATCTTTGGCATATTGACTTTTTTGCATCTTTTTGAAAGATTCTTCTAACAAGAGATTTAAGCTATCAACAATATTGTCTGTATCTACCATATTTTTGGATAGCTCGGCTCCACCAATATATATTTTTTCTTCTTCAACATAAGTTGCTTTTTTGTTCCCCGTTATTTTGCTTAATTTTTCTATTGCATTGTTGAGCATTATATTTTCTGCTTTTTTAGTATCATACTTATTTTCTGCCACATCTATAAGCCATGGGAATAACCTTATAAAGCGCAATAAGGCAATTCCTGCCGCAGAAGTCTTGGTTATTTTGTTTTTCCATTTAGCAAGAGTACGAAAAGGAATTTCTAAGGCTCTTTCTATTGATGTTAAGCTTCTTTTATTTTTAATAAAATATTTTAAAATATTTTCAACACTTTTTTGTTTTAATCCTTTAATTTTCGCTTCTATCATTTCATTATTCTGGTCGAAAAAATCTCCTTTAGACTTACATGTTTTACAAACATTTTCAATTATTTCAATACTTTCTTCTCCTGCAAAAGGTTCTTTAATTGTAATAGTTTTTTTGTTTTCAGATATATTTTTGGAGCCACATGCTGGACATATTTTTTTATTCATATTATTCCTCCAACCCAACTTTTTTAAGGAGTTCAGATTTTTTTATTGCTTGTGCCATTTGATCATTCATATTCTCGGATAGATGAAATGATTTAATAAACCATTTATTAGTGTTTTTGTTATAAATATATGCTATATACCCTTTTTTATTACCAGATGTAAATTCGTAAGCATCTACCATTATTGTCGTTTTATTCGGGTTTTGTTCCCAAGGCTTAGTATTTAAAAATAAGAGATTTTCTAACCCATCATTCTTTATAAAATCCAAAATTGCTTTTTTTGTGCGAAGACTGAAATACTTACATGCTCCATCACGAGCAATACAATACTATGTATAAATATTTTACTTTTATCTTTGAAAGCTTTTTAAAATCAGAGAAATTATAACTAGGATTTTTATTTTATTTTTTTATGATACACCATATTTTCCTAAATATCAAATATTTTTATACTTTAAGTATAAAAATAATCATTTTTTTGTGATAATTTGATTTAACCATTTAATTAAAATTATACAAAATTGTTTTATATAAAAGCAAATAAGAAGCTAATTTATCTAAGCTTTAACAAATTTTATACGAACTTAATATTCCATCACCTATACTACAGGGGCAAGAAGCAGATATAAACAATATTTATTCTTTACCAAAATATCTATTAAAAAATATTTACTGCTTTATCCTGGCCATTCGCAGGCATATCTCCCGTATTAGATATATTAGATAATGTAGTATTATCGCTGACATCCGGGGAAGGTCCGATAGTATCTGCATTATGTAATAGGGAAAAATTATACAGGTAACCGAAAGTAACACCACAATTAAAAAGGGGAAATATATCTCTAAAACTTATGCATGTTCAATAATCTTAGTTTCACTAAGGATATACCGCTCATTTTATTCCATGAAATGGATCAGAAAATCACATTCATTTGTCTACAAAATAAATTTGACCACTCCATTTCATAGCTATACAAATAGCTATACAAAAAGTAGTAAGTAATAATTAATATTAACGAGGGTATAGCTATGGGTAATCAAGTAGTTGCCTCTAAAGAAAATCCTTCCCCGGAACCTTTCACCCGATTTGATCATGAGAAGACAATAAGGTTTGGATTAGCCTAAGAAAGCATTTATTGTCTATTGGATTAATTATTTATTTTTAGCAATAACAATAACAGGCATTCCAATTCAGGCATTGATTATGTTAAAATTAACATTGGTTTTAACTCCATAAACCAATAAGCATTAATGTGAAAATATGTAACTTGCAGTATAGAATATCTATTTTCGGTAATTTGGTAAGTCTTAAACTATAAGTAATTTAGAAATCTGATAAAAAAATAGGAGTTAGGTGGAATGTCTAATATAAATACAAAAAATTTTTTAAAAATTGTTTTTATTATTTTTTTATTATTTATCTATTTTATTATAAATACCATTACCCTCGATTGTCAGGTAAATCAGCAAGACATGCAGGAACAAGCAATTTATATTGCTATATTCTCTGAACCGGGTTGTCATGATTGTGAAAGAGCCAAAAAAATATTAGAAGAGATTGTTTTTCAGTACCCACAAATTGAAATTAGGGATTTTGATATTTCAACACCGGAAGGAGTTGCCCTTGCAGAACAGTTAGGGGAATTTTATCAGGTATCAGAGTATGATAGGCTTTTAGTGCCGCTGATATATATCGGTGATAGATATTTTTTGAGAGAACAAATAAGTTATGAAAATATTATTAATTATATCGAAGAAATAGAGGGGAAAGAATTTCTTCCACCATGGCAAAAGGTAGAAGAAGACCAGTCATCAGTGCAAAATCGGTTGATTGAGCGTTTTCGATCATTTGGTATCGGAGCTATTGTCGTTAGTGGGTTAATCGATGGTGTAAATCCCTGTGCTTTTGCAACTATAATATTTTTTATTTCTTATCTGACGCTTATTAATCGTAAAGGCAAAGAGCTGTTATTGGTAGGAGGAATGTTTACACTAGCAGTCTTTATTACTTATTTCCTTATTGGTACCGGGGCTCTTAAAATTGTTACTTCCTTATCTATCCTGCCGATTGTGAGAAAAATATTTGTTTTTGTTATGGCAGCGGTTAGTGCTGTTTTGGCTTTTATTAGTTTATCAGATTATCTAAAATTCAAAAAAACCGGTCAACCCTGTGAAGCTACTTTACAGTTACCGGAACGAATGAAGAAAATGATTCACTCTACAATTAGAAAAAATGTCAAGACTAGGAATTTCGTTATAATGGCAGCAGCTACAGGTTTTTTGGTTTCAGTTTTAGAACTAGCCTGTACAGGGCAGATTTATTTGCCAACACTTATTTTTATTAGTAATGTTCCAGAATTAAGAACAAATGCACTCTTATATTTATTAGTATATAATTTAATGTTTGTTATACCATTAATAATGGTCTTTTTATTTACCTATTGGGGTACAAGTTCTCAGCAATGGACAGATTTTTCCAAAAAGAATTTTGGAAAAATGAAACTTTTAATGACCTTTGTATTTTCCGGATTAGCTATTATATTAATAGTTACCGGATTAGTGTTCTGATATAATAGTAAGAAAATAGTTAATGTTGTAAAATTATCAGTAATATTTCAGTAAAAACTTAAAATTAAAATTACAATTCTAAAATAACTGCTTATTTAATTGCTTGCTATCTATATACATGTTTATTATAATTGAGGTACATTTATATTCTACGATACAATAATGACATCATGGTAAATCGTCCAGTCCCGCTTAGTTGAATTACTTTTAAATTATGAAAAATATTCGGAATAAATTTTTAGGGTAACTTAATAAACAGAATGGAGGTTGTTTTGGCTAAAAGGAATTATATTATTTTTGCTCTTTTTCTACTAATATCATTTTTCATATTGTCCTTGAGTGCAAGCTCATCTTCTGTGTATGTTATTCCTGTCAGGGGTCAGATTGAACCTGGTTGGCTGCTTTTTTTGGAACGTTCCCTCCAAGAAGCCAAAGAAGAGGATGTAGAAGCTGTTATTCTTGATATTGACACACCAGGAGGTTTTATTGATACAGCCCAAAAAGCAAAAATTCTTATGGGTAATTTTTCAGCACCAATTTATGGATATATTAATACCAATGCCCTTTCTGCTGGAGCATACCTGTCATTGCTTACAGATGCTTTTTATATGACACCAGGGTCTACTATTGGGGCTGCCGAACCTGTCCTTTTAGGAGGAGGAGAGGTAAATGAAAAGATGTTTTCCTTCTGGGAGGCAGAAATGAGAAGCGTTGCTGAAAGACAGGGCAAAGATCCTAAGATAGCAGCAGCAATGGTTCGTAAAGAGATAGCTATCGAAAATCTGGTCGAAGAAGGGGAGTTACTAACCTTAACTACGGCTGAAGCTGAAAAAATCAATTTTAGTAATGGCACCGTGTCTTCTATTGATGAATTGCTGGAGATAGAGGATCTGTCATCAGTAGAAGTCATTCAGATATCTGCGTCATTTTGGGAAAAATTAAGTGGATGGATTATAAACCCCATTGTGTCTACTTTTCTTTTGATGATGGGTTTTTTCTTTTTAATTGTGGAAATTCTGTCTGCTGGTTTTGGTATTGGTGGATTTCTGAGTTTACTTTCCTTTGGACTCTATTTTGGCGGACACTTTCTTACCGGGATTGCCGGATGGCCAGTAATTTTTCTATTTGCTTTTGGAATTATATTTCTTTTGGTGGAGGCCTTTGTTCCAGGTTTTGGAATCTTTGGAATTGGTGGATTGGCAGCCGTTGCTGTTGCCATTGTACTTGCCGCAGCATCCACAACATTGGGCATATATATGTTACTAATTTCTATTTTTATTTCCGGGATTGCCGGTTATGGTGCGTTTAAATATTTTCAACGTAAAGGTAGCCTGAAAAACTTTATACTCTCATATTCTGCAAACAAGGAAGCTGGATATAGTTCCACTAAAGATTATAGCTATTTACTGGGGAAAAAGGGACAAACTATTACACCTCTACGGCCTTCCGGGACTGTCGAAATTGATGAGGAAAAATATGATACGGTTAGTGAGGGGGCTTATATACCTTCCGGGAAGACTGTAGAAGTAGTCAAAGTAGAAGGATATCGAGTTGTAGTTCGAAATATTGATAAAGAAGATTAAATTTAAGAAAGGAGAATAAATTATGATTGATATTGGAAGTACTTTACCTTTTTTGTTGATAGTATTTCTTGTTGTTATTATTTTTTCAGTTATATTTAGCTTTATTCCCATAAGATTATGGATAGCTGCATTGGCTGCAAATGTACGTGTGGGCTTGATTACTCTTGTCGGGATGAGGTTGCGCAGGGTCGTTCCGGCAAAAGTTGTAGAACCCTTGATTAAAGCTACTAAGGCCGGGATAGACCTTAATGTAAACAATCTAGAAGGACATTATCTGGCAGGGGGGAATGTAGATAATGTTGTTAATGCACTGATTGCTGCCCAGCGAGCAAATATAGACCTGGGTTTTGAGAGAGCTGCTGCTATTGATCTGGCAGGTCGAGATGTCTTAAAAGCAGTCCAGATGAGTGTTAATCCTAAGGTAATTGAAACTCCTCTTGTGGCAGCTGTCGCCAGCGACGGTATTGAAGTTAAGGCAAGGGCTAGGGTAACAGTAAGGGCTAATATCGAGCGCTTAGTTGGAGGGGCAGGAGAAGAGACCATTATTGCTCGAGTTGGTGAAGGTGTAGTTTCAACTATTGGTTCAGCCAAGACACATAAACAGGTATTGGAAAATCCGGATGACATATCTAGGACTATTCTTAAGAAAGGTCTGGATTCAGGAACTGCTTTTGAAATTCTTTCTATTGACATTGCTGATGTAGATGTTGGCAAAAATATTGGTGCACGATTACAGACAGATCAGGCAGAAGCAGATAAGAGAATAGCCCAGGCTAAAGCTGAAGAGAGAAGAGCCATGGCTGTTGCTAGAGAACAGGAAATGAAAGCTGCCGTACAGGAGATGAGGGCTAAGGTTGTAGAAGCAGAGGCTGAAGTGCCTAAAGCTCTGTCTCAGGCTCTGCGGGAAGGCAAGTTAGGGGTAATGGATTATTACAACATGCAAAATATTCAATCAGATACCCAGATGCGCGGAACAATTTCAAAAATGGGAACTGATACTGAAAAAAAAGATAAACAAGATTAAAAATGAGCATTCTAAGTAAGAGTAATTAGGAACGAAGGGAATAATCTAATGGAATTTCTTATTATTTTATTTATTGTAGTGTCGCTTATTTCTTCTATTACTAGGAACATAAGAAAACATACAAAGAGAGAAACTAACTTTGATCCATGGTCTTTTGATTCAGAATCAGAATATAAAGAAGACAAAAAA
>DMCY01000072.1:0-622 GCA_003451675.1 Candidatus Atribacteria bacterium | reverse complement strand
AAGTAGAAGTTGGTTTAGAAGAAAAAAAACAGAATAAACAAGAAACTGAATCAACAAGCCAGTTATATGAAAATCTTAATTTAGATTATAAAAACTATCCAGAAGATGTAGAATACTCTCCTACACCATTGCCTTACCAAAATTCCGATAAAGAGGGTATTAAAATCAAAGAATCGGGGGAGTTAGAAAAGGAACTTAAATCATTTTTAACTGGCAGGAAACTTCCCCTGGGAATAATTGTCTCGGAGGTTTTGGGACCACCCAGGTCCTTAAAATCTCATAGTTATAGAAAAAAATAAATAATTAATAATCTGGCAATACCTATCGTATGGAATTTATAAAGACAGGTAATATTGTGTTGCCAGATTTTTTTGTATAATCAGCCACTTTTAGAGGTTTCTATAAGCCATCTGCCAAGTAGGCGTGGTATTTATTTAACCATAAAAAGATTAAGATAAGCTAGATGACAATTTTTCACCTGAATTCCAAAGTTGGAAGTCATATCACTTAGAAATATTATAGCTAAAGGTTAAATAAAAAATCGAAAGAAAAAGAGCTAAAAAGTGATAAAAAGCCAAACCTCTTTAAGAGATTCTTAAAACAACCCGCTATACGGGTGCGA
>DMCY01000111.1 GCA_003451675.1 Candidatus Atribacteria bacterium | reverse complement strand
AGTATAGATTATTAAATATTTTAAGAAAGAGATAGGTTTAGGATGAATAATATTTTAGAACATAGTTTAATAGAATTATTATTCGTTTATTTGAAGGTCAATTTCCAAAGATCTATCTTTTCTATCCTAAATTAAAATCAAATAATTTTTTTTGAGGTAAGAAAATTCCCCACAAGTTCTTGACACCAACATATTATATCTTCGTATTGACAAGCTGTAGGAATGGGTGCTATAATCCAATTTTGGAAACTCATGGAAGACGAACGCGCTGTCACATATGTTCGGGGCCTGAACGGAAGAGGCCAAGCCCGTTCTTCGGCCGTCGGCGAGAAACTGAAACTGCTGGATCAGCTTCGCGGGGCGTTACGTTCACGCCATTACAGTCGCCGGACAGAAATAATAAATATATATAAAAATAAATACATAAAATGAAAGGAGTGATTGGGCTATGTCAGTATTAAAATTTGCAGCTAAGGCCTGTAGTGAAAATCCAACAAAGACAGTTGTTGAAGCAAGGGGATTTAAGATTATTATTGATGAACCGGAAAATCTCGGAGGAACCAATGATGGTGCCAATCCGGTAGAGTATGTACTGGCTGCACTTTCTGGATGTTTAAATGTTGTGGGTCACATTGTTGCCAAAGAGATGGGTTTCACACTCAGAGGAATTGAATTCGAGATGGAAGGTGATCTAAACCCTGCTAAATTCTCCGGACAGACAACAGAAGAAAGAGCAGGGTATAAGGAGATAAGAGTTAATATAAAGCCTGATACTGATGCTAATCGGGAAATACTAGAAAAATGGTTGGAGGCTATAGAATCCAGGTGTCCGGTAAGTGATAATATTGCTAATCCAACGCCAGTGAAGATAGCCTTAAAATAAAATATCGGCAGTAGGGGTCAGGTCTTGCAAGCCAACATTCGGGTTTCAATCCTTGTTTTAATGGATGTTCCTCTTCAACACTTTAGAGACTCCTTATACCTGGGAAGTGGAATTATCGTTTCAATCCTTGTTTTAATGGATGTTCCTCTTCAACGATGGGAAAAAAGTTTTAATGGATGATTTCATATAGTTTCAATCCTTGTTTTAATGGATGTTCCTCTTCAACAGAATTGTATCGAGTAATTATAGGATAACCTATCAGTTTCAATCCTTGTTTTAATGGATGTTCCTCTTCAACCACTTTTACTGCTCCTATTGATGGCACTTACTTAAGTTTCAATCCTTGTTTTAATGGATGTTCCTCTTCAACTAAAAAGATTAATGATTACCTTGAAACCGGCATGACGTTTCAATCCTTGTTTTAATGGATGTTCCTCTTCAACAATAAGCATAACCAGTCATGCTGGATACTAATAAGAGTTTCAATCCTTGTTTTAATGGATGTTCCTCTTCAACGTGCGAAAGTGGGATTTGCCCACCGCCAGAGGAGTAGTTTCAATCCTTGTTTTAATGGATGTTCCTCTTCAACTTCCTTTCTTCTTTGTTTTTATCATAATAATTTTGTTTCAATCCTTGTTTTAATGGATGTTCCTCTTCAACCGACAATGTAGAACATACTGACGAAAACAAAGGTAAGTTTCAATCCTTGTTTTAATGGATGTTCCTCTTCAACAGTTTTTTATTTGCTAAAGTATCGGCATATTCTACAGTTTCAATCCTTGTTTTAATGGATGTTCCTCTTCAACCCCTAAAGATAAGACCTTAGTAGTCGCATTTAGCAGTTTCAATCCTTGTTTTAATGGATGTTCCTCTTCAACAAAGCGAGGTAAGATAGCTTTTCCCGGTCCGAGGTGGGTTTCAATCCTTGTTTTAATGGATGTTCCTCTTCAACAGATTTAGAGGATTTTCTAATAATGATAGACCATTTGTGTTTCAATCCTTGTTTTAATGGATGTTCCTCTTCAACATGATATTGCCTGGATTGGTTACGGGGGTTGGGTTGTGTTTCAATCCTTGTTTTAATGGATGTTCCTCTTCAACAAATCTTAACACCATTTTTATAAATACAAGAATAAGTTTCAATCCTTGTTTTAATGGATGTTCCTCTTCAACCCGGCTATCACGGCTAAATGCTCCGAGATAACCATAGTTTCAATCCTTGTTTTAATGGATGTTCCTCTTCAACAAGAAAAATGGATAATTTAGAGTATTTGAAAAAGTGTTTCAATCCTTGTTTTAATGGATGTTCCTCTTCAACAGCGAAAACACGCGGATATACCGAAGAACAATTGGTGTTTCAATCCTTGTTTTAATGGATGTTCCTCTTCAACTAATTTCCTCCATTTTGTAATCAAAATCTTTATCAAGTTTCAATCCTTGTTTTAATGGATGTTCCTCTTCAACTTTTACCTTCTTTGACCTGTTCTAATACGTATCTTGCGTTTCAATCCTTGTTTTAATGGATGTTCCTCTTCAACAATTGTATTACCTTAGACGCTGATGGCACTGAAACACTGTTTCAATCCTTGTTTTAATGGATGTTCCTCTTCAACAGGATAGATTGTAACTCTGCTATTAGCAACATATCTAGTTTCAATCCTTGTTTTAATGGATGTTCCTCTTCAACTACTCGAATACTATCCTAACCGACCAGATACATTAGGTTTCAATCCTTGTTTTAATGGATGTTCCTCTTCAACAAGTATTCCAGACACGAGGCTTTTCAAGAATCAAAGTTTCAATCCTTGTTTTAATGGATGTTCCTCTTCAACCTTTTCTACCCTTGAATTGAGAATAATATTTCACGTTTCAATCCTTGTTTTAATGGATGTTCCTCTTCAACGTTATTTCTAATCAGTCAAACATCCGACTTCTTTGGTTTCAATCCTTGTTTTAATGGATGTTCCTCTTCAACGCCATAAATATCCCGCCTGCTCCAACGGGTGTTAAGTTTCAATCCTTGTTTTAATGGATGTTCCTCTTCAACCTTGATATGAAGGCCAATTCACTTATCAGGAAACTGTTTCAATCCTTGTTTTAATGGATGTTCCTCTTCAACACTTTAGGTCTTAATTTTGGAGTAGGTGACAAGATATGTTTCAATCCTTGTTTTAATGGATGTTCCTCTTCAACTCGTGGAGAAGCTATCGATACCTTACACCCCCATTATGTTTCAATCCTTGTTTTAATGGATGTTCCTCTTCAACACGGACAAGAAAAGTGGCAATCCAAAAAATAAATAGTTTCAATCCTTGTTTTAATGGATGTTCCTCTTCAACAATAATGTTCACTAATATGCTAATGTTCACTAATTAAGTTTCAATCCTTGTTTTAATGGATGTTCCTCTTCAACACTATTATCCCAATTTAGCCTTATTGAAAGCCCAATGTTTCAATCCTTGTTTTAATGGATGTTCCTCTTCAACAAACAAGAAGTAATAACAGAAAAAGATTTAGAATTATGTTTCAATCCTTGTTTTAATGGATGTTCCTCTTCAACGGTGCAAGTTATTTGTTGAGGAAGCAAGAGAATATTTGTTTCAATCCTTGTTTTAATGGATGTTCCTCTTCAACTTTATGGATAATGATGAGCTTGAAAAGAATATCCGGTTTCAATCCTTGTTTTAATGGATGTTCCTCTTCAACTCTGATGGGTTAATACGTTAATCAAAGCACTCTGTTTCAATCCTTGTTTTAATGGATGTTCCTCTTCAACCAAAATCTCCCAAAGCTGCTCCTGTTACAGTGATAGGTTTCAATCCTTGTTTTAATGGATGTTCCTCTTCAACCCCCTGCGTGTTCTTCGGCCTCAACCTTTAGAGCCTGTTTCAATCCTTGTTTTAATGGATGTTCCTCTTCAACAGGTGAAAATTCTTGGGGAGACTTTACTATTGCAATGTTTCAATCCTTGTTTTAATGGATGTTCCTCTTCAACACAACCTGGAAAGCGAAAGTATTCAAATAGAAATGTTTCAATCCTTGTTTTAATGGATGTTCCTCTTCAACTCTGCCTGTGCTGCCAAATCGCCTCGCTCTTTAAAGTTTCAATCCTTGTTTTAATGGATGTTCCTCTTCAACATAAAGGAATATGCACAAAAAGCGATTGTCAAGGATGGTTTCAATCCTTGTTTTAATGGATGTTCCTCTTCAACCCAGAATCCTCCAATACTAATATTAATAATATTAAGTTTCAATCCTTGTTTTAATGGATGTTCCTCTTCAACAGGAGCAGGTGGAGAATGGACTCGAAAGGAAGGTCTTGTTTCAATCCTTGTTTTAATGGATGTTCCTCTTCAACGAGAATACCTTTTCTTGTCTTTCATTTAATTGATAGTTTCAATCCTTGTTTTAATGGATGTTCCTCTTCAAATTTTCACTATTCTTTTTTTCATTGCTTTCTCTCCTTGTTTCAATCCTTGTTTTAATGGATGTTCCTCTTCAACCCTAAAAGGCAAAATAATATTATTTGATGAGGAGGAAGTTTCAATCCTTGTTTTAATGGATGTTCCTCTTCAACATTACCGTTAGCCCTCCGCTTATTCCCGTAAATCGTTTCAATCCTTGTTTTAATGGATGTTCCTCTTCAACCAGTTCATATCTTAAAAGCTAATTAATACAACAACTTCCTGAATATTTACTATAGTTATATTTGCATATTTTAATAAATTTTTCTTTAAAATAGATTATTTTTTGAGACTCTTTACATACTTTTTGTAGTTGCAAACTCTTATCATATAGGACTTTCATTGTTTTGCCTTCTTAAACGCAAATATTTTTGTAACAACAATCAATACATTTAGAGGAATATTTGGTACTATTAGGGTAATAGCCAGCCTGAATTATCTTTAATACTTTATCAATTATTTCTACTGCTATTCTAAAATTACTTTCTTTAAAATCTATTGTTTTAATTATATTTTTGCTTCTTGTATAACAGATATAGCCTCGATTTACTCCCACTTGATAATTTTCTTTAATCAAAATAGCATAGAGAGTTGATTGGACCTTATGAGTACGAAATAATCTTTCCTTGTATTCTGCAAATTTATAATCAAGTGGAGCAGCAGTTCCGTCTTTTAAAAATAAAACTTCATCAATAATCCCTTTTAAATGGTTTTTATCAGAAGCTAAATAAACATTTATTTCTCTTTTATTGCAATTTAATTTTTTTCTTAAATAATCTTTATTTATTTTAGCTTTCTTTTCATGAATTTCTCTTCCAGCTAATACTTTATATCTTTGTTCTTCGTGTTGAGGGATAGAAAGGCAATTCATAAAATATATAAATCTCGGACAATATAAATATTCTATTACCTCTGAAGGAGTAATATAAACCCCCTCTTTTACAATCTCCTCCATTTTATTGAACCTCTAAAAAAGCTTGGCAATCACTTCATCTTTTACCATCTTTTTATCAAAAGCCTGGCCTAAAAGTTTTACTTTTTTAAAATCTTCATCACACATTGGAAAAATATATACGGAATCTTCTTTTTTATTAATAATCTTGTCACACTGTAAAGATAGTTCATCTATCTCATTTTTATTTAGGGTTCCTAAAAATACGCTCTTTTGAACCCGGTAAAGTCCATATCCTTTACAGTAGATTGCTATTCTACCTCTGGTTTTATTTTTTGTAATATCATATATAACCCATACTAACATTATACTTTGGCTCATTTCTGTTTTAATAGATTATTGGCAATCCTGTGACATTCAAATTGAATTATATTTCTATTTTTAATATTTCTTCCTCTGTATCTGACCTTTTTCTCCAGAGTCTCATTTAATGCACTCATCAAAACTACTTTTCCTTCTTGATTTAAAGAAAGCCCATTTTTTATTTGGTCGAAATATTCTTTTTTGACTTTTCTTTTACTGAATAAATAGACTACAGTCTTATCGACTAATATTCTAAACATCTCGATAAGGTCAAAGACTAAGGATTTCTTATTATAATTATCTGTATGGATAAAACCCAGATAAGGATCCAGTCCAGAAAGAATACACCCTTTCTCTACCATAGAATAAAGTACTCCATAACCGTAATTAAGCAGACAATTGAATTCGTCTTTAGCCGGGTTTCTGCTCCTACCATTAAATTTAAATCGTTCCGGTATAATATGATTCAAAACTTCAAAATATTCTTTAGCCGCCATCCCTTCTATGGCCATAATACTATTTCTTTTTTCTTCCAAAGAACCTTTCATTTTTTGCAGCATATATATTTTTTTCTTTAAAGAAATTACACATTCATTAATAGCTTTTTCTTTATTGGGGCGAGAGTTTACTAAATTTTTCAAAAAGTCAATTTTGTTTTCTATTTTACAAATTACCCATTCTTTGGCTAAGTTTAGGCCTTTTTCTCCGGTAGAAGATTCTAATTGTTTTCTTCTTATTAGAGTTGTGCTCCCCAATTTAGAATGCCAGACTCTACCATAGGGATTACCAAAATGATCTAAAAATATAATATCAATATTGTTATCAACAGCAAATTTAACTGCATCTGTTGAAAAGTAAGCACTGGTTGTAATTAAAATACTATCGACTTTTTTAACAGAAATTTCAAAAACTTTATCTTCATTTTTAATTAAAAAACAATTATTCTTTTTTCGTAAATAAGAACCTCTGGAATTTATGACTAATTGCATAATTTACCCTTTTTAATTATTTTTTTTAATTGTGCCAAATCCTCGTGAGACTGATTTGCCCAGGCCGATATAATCAGGAAGGTTAAAATTTACCTGGAAAGTGCCCAAAAAACCTATCACATCTTTCCCTTTAAATTTTATTGAAGTTTCTTTTAATTTGGTATTTACTATTATTTTAGAGTCAATAAAATACTGGAAAGTTTTAGATATGGCCATGATATTACGAATTAAAATACTTTTTAATTGGTCAGTTCGTTCAGCATAATTATAATTTTTATATCTCTGATAATTTTCTTCATTCAAAGCAAACCAGGGAGTAAGAAACTTGTATTTTATATTTTCAGAAGCAATTCCAAAATCTTCCATCTTTAGAGAAATTTCTTTACTAAATATTTGATAAGCATGTCCGTCTAATACTATTTGATCATATTGATTATAGATACTTTGCAATACATCTACACCTTCAACCAGTCCTAAAATCATCTTTGCATGATTGACAGTTTTGTATTGTATTCGAGGATACTGATAAAGAAATTTATTATTGCCTAAATGATTATGCAATAACAGATAGCCATTAAATTTACGGGCAAAAAATCCCCGTAATTTAGCCGAATCTTCTTTTATCGGTTGGTCAGATTCCATTTTTAATAACATCGTTTTTACTTTCATCTTAACACCCATTTAGTAAATTAATGTCCCTCCCCCTGATTTTTCTTCTCTTTTAAAACCAGTCTCTGGGTCATAATAATTATTTTGCTTTATCTCTTCCAGAGAAATATGTCCCATACCTTTATCCTCGGTAACAAAATCGGCAGCATAATTATAAGGGACAGAGATAACATAATCATAAAAATTCTTTTTAATCTTTAAGAATTCATTCTTACGTTTAAATAAATCTTTTATTAAATATAAGTCCTTATATTTTTGATATATTTCCTTGCCTTTTTTATCTACTTCTACAAAAATATCTATCTTTTTATAAGTATCTTTAATAAGTTTAAATTTGTTTAACTCCCCAAAATTTAATTTTTTAACTTCTTCTAAAATTTCTTTAGCTTTGTCATCTGCTTTGCCTTGGTTTACCTTGTCAAAATATAAATTATTTAAAGATAAAAAATCTTTTTCTTCTATTTGTTTTTTGCTTGCTTCTCTTAAAACATCTTTAGTTTTAGAAATAATAAAACTATCATAGATATAGCGATAATATTCTTTCTTTTTCTCTTCTTCTTTTAGGATAAATAATTTTATTAATCCCTTATTTTGACTAAAATTTCGGTTACACCTTCCTGCCACCTGATTAATCGAATCAAGGGGAGCAAAATCACGATAGACAATATCTACATCCAAATCCACCCCGGCTTCAATTAATTGAGTGCTAATTATAATTTTTCGCTTTTTAGTTTTTTCTCTGCTTTTCTTAATTCTTCTTAATCTTTCTTTGGGAATTACATTGGTAGAAAGGTAATATATTTCAGTATCTTCTAATTCTAATTGGCAAATAAAGTTATATATTTCGAGGGAAGAATTTATAGTATTCAAAACAATTAAAAAATCTTTATTTGGGTTATTGCATAGATTTTCTTCTAATATTTCTTGAAAATCATTTAATGAGAGTGGCTCTGGATTGTATTCCAAATTAACCCTATTTAAGGCTTTAAAATATTTTTCCTTATCTTTTATTAAAGGTTTTATTTCTTTTTCTTTCTCGTCAAAAAGTAAAGGTTGGGTTGCGGTTACTAAGATAAAATATATATTAAATTTTTCAGCTAAGAAATGAATTATTTTATTTAACAACAACCAATAGCAATGAGGGATTGCTTGAATTTCATCTAAGATAACAATACTATTTACTATATTATGAAATTTCCGAATAGATTTATTTCTATTAGAGATTAGACTATAAAAAAATTGGAAAAAAGTAGTAACAATAACTTCCGAGTTCCAGCCCTCAATTAATAATAAATCTTTACCTATATCTTTTGGAGATACATTCTCAAATTCTTCTTTCCCTATATTCGATGCTGTATAATTTATATCTGAAAGATGATGATGTTTTAATAATAAGTTTGAATTGGAAGTTTTCCCTTTTAAAGAAAATTTAAAGACATCCTCGAAAATCGCAAAATTCTGATCAATAATACTTAAATAGGGCAAAGAATAAATAATTCTTGGTTTATATTTTTTTTCCTGTTCTATTTTTGCCTTTAATTTTAAAGCGAAAGATAAAGAAGCAAGAGTTTTACCTGTACCGGTAGGGACATTTAGAGATAATATTTTGTCTTTTTCTAAGTTTAATCTTCCCAAACTGCTTATAGTTTCGTTATAAATTTCATTTCTAATTTTGTTTATCTCTTTTTTCTTTTTATTAATATCCTTAAATAAATGTAATTTATAATTATCAACAATATCTTTATCTATTTTAATTCTTTTTATTTCTTGCAAATTAGCTGCATCGGTTTTATCCGCATCCAAAAGTAAAGAATATAAAAGCATAGTTATAAAATAATAAAAAAGTGTGTCTTCTTCATCAAAGTAAGTAATTAATTTTTTTTCTTGATGGTTTAAATCTCTTATGTAATTTTTTTCATATCTATCAATTTCGTTATAAATATAAATAGGTTTAGCATTTAAAATATTGTCTCGAAATAAATTATAATCAAATTTAAAATCAATTTTAGAAAAAAACTTATTGTAAATATTATTAATTATTTTAAAATCAACAGCATTAACCTGTTTCTCTAAAATTTTATCATCTCTGGAATCAAGAATAACTTCGTCTAAGGCATCATCTAAATTACCATGATGCCTTTTGACTACTAAAAAACTAATTACAGGAAGATACTGATAATATCTTCCAGATAATAAATCTTTGGTTAACAAATATTCCTTTACCACATAGTAAGTAAATAAAGCAGAAATAAGGGAGTGATGAATCTCTACCTTATTTTTCATCTCCATTTTTTTGGACTCATTTTTTTCTTTTAAATATTCTTGAAAATAAGTCGTAGCTTTTCCAAAATCATGAGCCACTCCAACTAAATAAAAAATATCTTTAAGAATATTAAAATCAATATAACCATCTAGATTTAATTTTTTAAGAGATAAATTTTGCCTACATAAATCTCCTACTTTTTGTAAATGATCTACCAATAATTTATCCGGATGAGAATACACTTTACTCAATGAAGACAATATTTTCACTCCTTCCATCTGGATAGTTAATAATTGTATACGGTTCTATTAATTTAGTTCTTATCGGCCTTCCGTTTCTATCAAAGATAATATCACTATATTTAGTGACTACCCTTTTAGCATTTAATTCAACCGGAATTCTTATTGAAAAATACTCTCCCTCTCGTTCAAAATATATACCACTATCCGGTGATATTTTCTGCGAAGGAATTACTGTATTAATAGGAACATAAGCATCAGAAAGAGGAAGTTTTTTAATTTCAAACTCCCCTACGAATTCAAAATTCGCAATATTTTCGCTTAACCCTAAACAGGGAGTATATTTCGTTTTATGATTAGTTAAATTATACTTTAACTTCTGATATAGATTACCTTCTTTATCAGGATAGCAAAAATATATTCTGTATTTTTGATTTTTTAAAAATTCGAATCTTATTTGAGTCCTATTAACAATTAAATTCATTCCCGGACCACGAGCATTTTTAGTATTTATTAAATTTTCGGCAATTACAGTTTTTTTGATAGGGTTAAGTAATCTTAAAGCAATATTAGCGAACTCGGTAGAGAAATATTTTAAATAATCATTATCTTCTTTTTCTAAACCAATTATTGCCCCTATCAGACCACACAAAGCGGTTCGGGGAGGAATGGGAAAAGAAAGGGGAGAGGTAGTAGTATAAAATCTTCTAAAATGGGCGTAATCTCCCCATACATTAAAAACTAACATTTTATCCATTTTCTAAATCCCCTTTTTATCATTACAAGACAAGGTTATTTATTTTTATTGTTGCATCTAATTTCTCTAAATTAATCTTAACCCTCTCTTCAATTTTTAAGTCAACACTTTCAATTTTTTCTTTATTGCTATTTAATATTTCTACTAATTCACTGGTATCTAATTCTATTTCACCAATATCACGAATCTTTTCCTCTGCTATATTTTTAATATCTTTTATTTTAATCAGTTTATCCAAATCTCCGAGATGATAATTTTCTTCTTTATAATTTACTTTTAAAAGCAAGCGAGGCATCTGCCCGACTTTACTTCGAGAAATTAAATTCTTAGTTCCATTCCACATACTTTCTAACAAAAGTGAAATATCATCTTCGCTTAGTTGTGTATGCTGAGCAGCATTTTCGTTAATAATCCCATAAAAAGAAATTAAAGAATAAGGGAGAATATCTTCTTCTCTAAAAGTCTTTTGTCTTTTATCTTTGCCACCAGCAAAAGCTCCAGTTCCTTTAATATGTTTTAATTCTACTTTATGAAGAGAGCGACCCATTCTAAATTGCACTGGCCCAGTCAAAGTAATAGAACCAGTAACATTTTTCACTTTATTGCCTTCTTTTACCGATATATCAAGAGGAATGGTAGCCCCGAATAAGCGCACATCTATACATTTATTAAGTATTGCTTTTTTAATAGCTTCTTTTTGTTTATTAAAACTATCCCCTTTTAAATCATCTTTCTCCAAAAAATTATTTGCTCTCTGTTTGGCATCTTGAATTATTCCATTTTCGTCCGCAATTTCTCGAACAAATATTTCTTCTCCCTTAAAATTATATAAATAATCCCGAATGGTTCTTTTTAGTCGAACATCAGTTACAATATTTATTGCTGTTTCCTCATCTATACGCGGTTTGTTTTCGTCTAAAGGATCTCCATTAGGATTAGCATCCTTAATATCATAGAGAAATACAATTTCCGACCTGTTTTTTATTATTTCACTCATCTTCTTTACCTCCATTATTTTTTTCTTTTTTAAATACATCGGATAGATTCATTCCTAATACAAAATAAAAACTAATCTCATCATTACTAACATTCCAATCATTTCCTGATGAAACAAAATAATTAGAAATGATTGATTCTAAATCTCGATAATAATTTTTTCCATATTCTTCTAATTTGTTCTGTATTTCCGGTAAGAGTTTTCTAATTTGTTTTTCATCTAATTTTAATCCTTTTAATTTTATTCTAAAAGGATTAGCTTTTCTCTCTTGATATTGAATATTCAGTAAAAATTGAGCGAGTACTCCTTCTAAAAATATTGCCTTCTTGATATCACTATCAAAAAAATTAGAAAATTTATCAAAAAAAACTTCAGTTTTCTCTTTGATTTCGCCTCCTATTTCTTTGGGTAAAATTGATTTTTCCATTTTTGTTGATTCCTCCTTTTTATATTTTAATATGTTTAATTCATTCAAATAATTTAACAACATAAAGGCTTTCAGGGTATCAATTTTAGTAGGATAATTCTGCATAAAATCGTCTCTTATTTTTTTTACTATAAAATTAAGCAAGAAATCGTATTCTACCGGTTTTTTGGTAAATATTTTATTGGTAATATCCAGGAAATATTTATTAAATGTTCTATTATTAGTTATTCTTGGGAAAAAAGTTCGCAATATTCCAAAATTAAACTCTAACGGACCTTTGCCAATTTTTTTTCTATCCCGATAAATATCTATTTCGCAATTTTGAAAAATTTCTTCTTGATCAACCACATTTTTAGCTTCAAATAATTGTTTTAAGCGAGATGGAAGAATATCTTCAATGTACAGCAATATATTAAAGACTGCCCCATTGAAACCCTTGGGAGCACTATAGAATAAAAAATTATTATTTAGGTAATTTCCTTGCTCGCTCATTGTTTCTAATGCTTCATTTTCATCATTAGTTAAATTTTTTATTTCTTTTTTTCTAAATCGTGGATCTTTTTGAAGTTCTATCTTCTTAAAAATATCTTTTTGAATATCTTTCTTTACTCCTTTTATAAATTTCGGAATTAATAAATACCTAAAGCCGTAAAAATTAAAATTCAAATTTTCTTCTAAATATTTCTTACCCCTCTCTAAAGTTAAAGCACAGTTAAGGCATACCGGATAATTTTTCCATGCATCTCTCTGCTTAAAACCCCCGCTAACAAATCCCTTCTTATCTACAGTATAAAAATTAAAAGTGCTTACAAAACCATAAACCTCGGTATTATTTTTTTTACAAATCGAGCATAATTTATTTTCTGATTTAGATATTTTCCCAAACTTGTTATAGAAATTTTCTGAAGCTTTATTTACTAATATTTTTCGAAATATTTCAAAATCACCCAAATATTTTTCGTTAATTTTAAAACTTATAATATTATTTTCTATATCTGATTTTTCTTTTAAGTCTTGTAGTATTTTTTCTTTATTCTCTTTAATGCAGAGATAAATATTTTGCAACATCTCATTTTTATTATTTTTATCAGAATTATAGTTTTTAAACCAGTTTAAAATTTTATTATTAAAGGTTTTTTCTGGAGTAGTTATCATAACGGTTGGAGTAATATCTGTACCCCTAGAAGTACCCTTTTTGTATAAATAATTTTCCAATTTATCTTTTGAATATTCCTCAGTTTCTATACCATGATATTTAAACTCCCTATTTTCTTCATCCAAAAGAATGAATAAAATATTTTTAGTGTTTTTATTTGCAGGATTATCTATTAAAATTTCTAAAGGATTATCAACGTTTTTTTCTTCTTTTCCAAGCGCATATTCCCCAATATTTCTTATCGCTTCTATCATATAAAACCTCCTAAAAAGATTTTCCTATTTTTACTATATTTATTTATTATTTTTCACCCCCCCTTCAGTCTTCCTCTTTATCTATCAATATAGGCTTATTTACATTAACAATCCTGATCGATTATTTTAATATTAGACCTAATATTTTTATATTTTAGTAAATTTAGTTTGTATTTATAGAGAAGGAAATGGGCCAAGTTTTACCTGTATAATTGAAGAGAAAGAAATTGGTAGGCATTTCGAAAGGTTTCATTAGAGATGTTAATTGCTCTAATATGGTAGATTCTGTATTTCTTATTTTAATGCTTGAATTAGATTTAAGAATTATAAAAGTATTTATCAATCCTGCAATTTTATTTATTTTATTTTTCTCCTATTAAAAAATAATTAAGAGCAAAAGATAAATAATCTTGAGTAAAGATATTTTTATTTATATAAACTATTATAATTTTATATTCGACATAGGGTTTTAAAAATCCTTCTTTTTTGGAAAAGTTTTTTTAAAGGTAACTGTAAAGAAATTATCAAATTCAAGCTCTGCTACTTTTTAATTGTTTTTATTGATTAAATTGACGATGACTTTGACCATCGTATCTTTTTCTTCTGCTTTGCTTTCAGCAATTAATAAAGTTAAGCTACCAAGGCATTGTCAGCAAGACGCTTACTGCCGTCTTCATTATATAAAATACCATTCTCATTTAAAAACCAGAGGAAGAGGGATGCGGCAATTCGTTTATTTCCATCTATAAAAGAATGATTCTTGACCACAAAGTATAAGAGATGGGCAGCTTTTTCTTCTATGCTGGGATAAAGGTCTTTTCCGTCAAAACTTTGATAGATCGCTCCTATAGAGCCAGAAAAAGATTGGTCTTTTTCTAAGCCGAATAGTCCTGTGGGGTAATGGTTTTTCAGTTGATTTAATTGCTGGCGAACTTTTTGCAGGTTAATTTTGAATCTTTCTTTTGTGGTAACTTTATTTATTTCTAATTTTTGGAAATCGTATTTATCGAGCAAATGCAGGGCTTTTTGATAATCAAGAATGACTTTTAACAGGCCGGTAGCTTCCCTGGAATCCAGGGCTTTGCGCTGTAAGAGCCTTTCTGTTATTTTTAATGTTTTTTGCAGTTCTTTTAGCTTATTCCTATCTTCGCGGATTCTCTTTTCATTGACGGTATAACCGTTTATGAGGTGCTGTTTTAAGACATTGGTTGCCCAGATGCGGAATTGGGTGCCGCGTTTGGAATTAACACGGTAACCGACGGAGATGATTATGTCTAGATTATAAAATTTAATTTTACGCTCTACTTTTCTGTTGCCTTCTATTTGAACTACCGAGTATTTCTCGGTAGTTGAGTTTTCGTTTAATTCTTTGGTGGAAAAAATATTTTTTATATGTAACCCGATAGTATCAGTATTTTTTTCAAATAATTCTGCCATCTGCTTTTGAGAAAGCCAGACAGTGTCTTTTTTTAAATTGACTTCAAAAGTTTCTTTGCCATCCGGAGTAGTGTAAATTATTATTTCATTTTTTTCCGGCATTAAGTTCTCCTTATAGATTTAAATGAAAGTCTATTTATTATTATACTATATAAATATTAAAAGTCCTTCTTTTTTGGAAAAGTTTTTTTAAAAGTTATTAGCTATTGTTTTTTATATGGGAAATGGAGATTGCCGCGCTTTCTTCCGAAAGCTCGCAATGACAGAGAGAGGGAAGGTTAAAATTAATGTTTAAAACATCTTGTACCGGTAAAGACCATAGCCAGATTATGTTCGTTAGCGGCTTCTATAACTTCCTCATCTCTCTTTGATCCACCGGGCTGAATAATGGCGGTTATGCCCGCTTTAGCTGCCTCATTTACCCCATCCCTAAAAGGGAAGAAGGCATCAGAAGCAAGATAGGAACCCTGGGAACGCCCTTTTGATTTCATAATAGCAATCTTTACAGAATCTACCCGGCTCATTTGTCCGGCACCAACACCTATTGTCTGCTTATTTTTGGTTAAAACGATGGCATTTGATTTTACCTGTTTGGCTACCTTCCAGGCAAATAAAAGCTCTTCTAATTCTTCCTGGTTAGGTTTTCTATTGGTTACTACTTTCAGGTCTTTTGTAGTGATCTCTTTTATGTTTCTATCTTGAACTAGAAATCCACCGGGTATTTTTTTAATATCTTTTATTTGAACATCTCTACTTTTTAAATCTCCCACTTTTATCAGACGGCGATTCTTTTTCTGCCTTAAGATATTTAGGGCCTTATCTTCAAAATCGGGAGCCAGTATTGCTTCTACAAAGGTGGTCTCATTGATCAAATTAGCCAGTGATTCATCAACTATTCTATTAATTCCAATAATACTCCCATAAGCAGATAAAGGGTCGCCTTCATAAGCCTTCTGATAGGCTTCTTGAATAGTTTCTGCGGAAGCTAATCCACAGGGATTAGTATGTTTTACAAAGACAACAGTAGGTTCCTGAAAATCTTTAACCATCTCCAAAACCGCTCCTAAATCTACTAAATTATTAAAAGATAATTCTTTTCCACCTAACTGTACCGCATCTCCCAGATTGGCCTCTTTTACCAACACTTCTTTGTAGAAAGAAGCAGATTGATGGGGATTTTCTCCATAACGCAAGTCCGAAACTTTTTTGCCCAGTAAATTTAGAATCTGGGGGAAAGAAGTTGATTCTTTAAGTAAATTTTTTCTTAAATAATGGTTAATAATTCCATCATAGAATGAAGTATGTTCAAATACCTCTGTCGCTAATCTCTTTTTAGTATCTAAAGATATTTCTCCCTGATTTTTCTCTAATTCCTCTAAAATTATCGGATAATCCTGAGGATTTATTACTACAGCTACATCTTGATAATTTTTGGCTGCCGCCCTTAACAAAGAGGGTCCGCCAATATCGATATTTTCAATAGCTTCATCTAATTCTACTTCCTTTTGGGAAACAGTTTTTTCAAAAGGATATAGATTTACCACTACCAAATCTATCTGTTCTATCTCTTGTTCTTTTATCTCTTTCTGATGAAGAGGGTCTTCTCTCTTGGCCAATATCCCTCCAAAGATAAGGGGATGCAAAGTTTTAACTCTTCCTTCCAATATCTCCGGAAAACCAGTTACTTCAGAGATTAATTTTACTTTAATCTTTGCTTCCTGGAGTAATCGAGCAGTCCCGCCGGTAGATATTATTTCAATACCTAACTCTTCCAATCCTTTAGCAAAATCAATAATTCCTTCTTTATCAGATACACTAACTAAAGCTCGTTTTATTTTGGTCATTTTTTTCTTCTCCTTCCTTGTTTTAGTTATTAATATGGAATATAAATATTATCCATTATCCTATAACTTTATAATTATTTTATTTTGTAGCAGTCTATTTATTGGTTCAGTTTCTTTTTTTGGTGTCATTCCTCTGGATTCCCGCTTTCGTCTGCCTGTGCGGGAACACGGCAGACAGGCGGGAATGACAGAATTAGGTAATTATTTTATGGCTTTGGCACCAATATCATTTCGGTAATATATATCTTCAAAATAAATTTCTTTTACTCCCTTATATGCCCTCTCTTTAGCTTTAGATACAGTATCATCACAGGCGGTAATCCCCAGGACTCTTCCTCCTGAAGTTACGATCTTATCTTCTTGAAATTTAGTACCGGCATGAAAGGCGATCACATCTTCCATCTTTTTCAATCTTTCCAAACCGCTAATAACTTTGTCTTTTTGGTATTTACCCGGATATCCACCGGAAGTGACCACCACACATACTACAGAATTATTCTTCCATTCAATATTTATTTCATGAAGAGACCCTTCAATTACTGCATTTAGTATATCTATTAAATCTGTTTTTAATCTCGGCAATACAACTTGAGTTTCCGGGTCACCGAAACGAGCATTAAATTCTAAGACCTTAGGTCCTTCTTTGGTTAATATCAATCCGGCATAAAGTACTCCTTTGTATTCTTTCCCCTCATTCTGTAAACCTTTTACAGTAGGTTTTAAAATTTCTCTACAAACCTTCTCTTTAATCTCAGTAGTATAAAAAGGTACAGGAGAATAAGCCCCCATCCCTCCGGTATTAGGTCCCTGGTCATTATCAAATATCTTTTTATGGTCTTGAGATGAAACCATTGGTACAACAGTTTTGCCATCACAAAATGCCAAAATCGATACTTCTTCTCCCTTTAAAAACTCCTCTATTACTATCTGCCTACCCGCTTCTCCAAATGTTTTTTTCTTCATCAGTGTATTTAAAGCATCTCCAGCCTGATCGAGATTTTTTACAATAAATACTCCTTTGCCGGCAGCCAATCCATCTGCCTTTATTACTAAAGGAAAAGTCTGTTGTTTTATATAATCGAGTGCCTCTTCACTATTTTGAAAGACCTCGTAATTAGCTGTAGGAATATTATACTTTTTCATTAAATATTTAGAAAAGACTTTACTTGATTCAATCTTGGTAGCCTCTCGGCTAGGACCAAATATCTTTAAATCCAATCTGTTAAATTCATTTACAATCCCCCCGGATAAAGGTAATTCAGGTCCCACTATGGTCAAATCAATTTTTTCTTCCCGGGCAAAATCAGTTAATTCTTTTATCTTATCTACGCCTATATTTATACATTGAGCTAAACGAGAAATCCCGGCATTACCGGGGGTACAATATATTTTTGAAACTTTCGGGCTTTGAGCAATTTTCCATATTAGAGTATGCTCTCTACCACCACTTCCTATTACCAATACTTTCATCTTAAATTTACCTCTTTTTAATAAAAACTTTTCTACCCTTTATAATTAATCTACCTTGAGAAAATAATTGAATTGCCTGAGGATAAATCTTATGTTCCTCTTTTAAAATTCTCTCCGCCAAAGATTCTTCGGTATCATCATCTTTTACTTCTACTGCTTTTTGTAGAATAATGGGGCCCGAGTCTATTCCTTCATCAACAAAGTGGACAGTGCAACCAGAGATTTTAACTCCATAATTTACCGCTTGACTTTGAGCTTCTAATCCTGGAAAAGAAGGAAGTAAGGCAGGATGAATATTCATTATCTTATTCCTATAAGTTCTGATAAAATAAGAACTTAAGATCCTCATATAACCAGCTAAAACCACCAGCTCGATTTCTTTTTCTTTTAAGCTCTTTATAATTTTTTTATCATAATCTTCTCGAGTTTTAAATTCCTTAAAGTTAATATACTGGGTTTCAATATTATATCGTTTTGCTCTTTTAAGTGCATAAGCATCAGGATTATCACTGATTACAATACTGATTCTTCCTTCAATTTTACCTTCTTCGATAGCCTCAATTATGACTTGCAAATTAGTCCCTCTTCCTGAAACTAATACTCCAATATTTAGCATGGTCTTAATCCTCCGATAAATGAAACAAAAGGTGCCTGGCACCAGATTTGTCATTACCCAATAATTATCTGTTTATTCCCTTTTATAACTTTGCCGATGATGTAAGAATCATATCTTATCATTTTAAGTTCGTTAATTATCTGTTCAGTTTTATCTGTCCTAACAACTAGCGCCATTCCGATTCCCATGTTAAAAGTCCGATACATTTCCTCATCAGAAATTTTTCCTTCTTTTTGAATTAAAGAAAAGATAGGAGGTTTGGTCCAGCTTTTTTGATTAATCTGGACTGAAACTCCTTCAGGTAAAATACGAGGAATATTTTCCACTATCCCTCCTCCGGTGATGTGAGCTATTCCTAAAATTTTATATTTTTCTAACAAATATAAAACTGGTTTTACGTAGATTCGGGTAGGAGCAAGTAATTCCTCTCCTAAAGTTTTCTTTAAGGAAGGAACAGCCAACAAAACTTTCCTAACTAAAGAAAAACCGTTACTGTGTAATCCATTAGAAGCAATACCTATAACCGAATCGCCTTCTTTAATCTCCTCGCCGTCTATTATTTTACTTTTTTCTACTATTCCTACAGCAAAACCGGCTAAATCATATTCTCCTTCCGGATAAAATCCGGGCATCTCGGCAGTCTCCCCGCCCAGTAAAGCACAGTTTGCCATTTTACATCCTTCGGTAATTCCTTTTATAAGATTGACAACTACTTCTTCTGACAGTTTACCAATAGAGATATAATCCAAAAAAAATAAAGGTTTCGCCCCACAGGTAATGATATCATTCACCGACATTGCCACTAAATCTATTCCCACAGTATTATGTTTATTTAGAGTAAAGGCAATTTTTAATTTAGTCCCCACTCCATCAGTGCCGGAAACCAATACCGGTTCTTTGTAATTTTGCCCGGTTAAAGAAAATAATCCGCCAAAATTACCTATACCACCCAATACTCCGGGGATAGAAGTTTTGCTAATTAGTGGTTTTATCTCATTAACTATTTGATTAGCCAGGTCGATATTCACGCCAGCGTCTTTATAGGATTTTCCCATTTAACTAGTTCCTCTTCTTTTTTTAGTTCACCGGTCAACTTGGTTAGTTAGTTGGTTCAATATTCTCATCTTTTCAACTAGTTAACCAAGTAACCATTTAACCAACTAACTAATTTTACGTCGGATACTTCCCGTCAAAACAGGCTAAACAAAAATCATCAGCAAGGATTTTATCAAAAACACTGCATAACCCTTCTATGCTCAAATAACCCAAACTGTCTGCTCCTATCCATTTTTCTGTCTCTTCTATGTTATGGTTTGAAGCCCACAAATGTTCTCTTTTTGGTGTATCTATTCCATAGAAACAGGAGAAATAAATAGGCGGTGAACTTATCCGAACATGAACTTCACGAGCTCCCGCATCCCTTACTAAGTTTACAATCTTTCGGCTGGTAGTCCCCCGAACAATAGAATCATCTATTAATATCACTCTCTTACCCTTTATTATTTCTTTGATAGGGGAGAGTTTTATTTTAACTCCAAAATCCCGAATTAATTGTTCGGGCTGGATAAAAGTTCTTCCAATATAACGGTTTTTAATTAATCCTTCTTCATAAGGAATGCCTGATTGGGCTGCATAACCGATAGCTGCAGAAATTCCTGAGTCCGGTACGGGAACTACTATATCTGCTTGCACCGGATATTCCAGGGCCAGTCTTCGACCCATTTTTTGCCGGCTTAAAGCTACATTTTCCCCGCATATATTACTATCCGGACGGGCAAAATAGACAAATTCAAAAATACAAAGAGCTTTCCTGTTATCAGGCAAAACTCTGATTGATCTCACTCCTTCTTTATCAATTATTACCATCTCTCCCGGTTCCACTTCCCGAACAAATTCGGCACCCATAAGATTAAATGCACAGGTCTCGGAAGCAAAAACATAAGAATCTCCTAATTTTCCCAGGGCGAGAGGATGAAAACCGAAAGAATCTTTTAACCCGATTAATTTATCTTCAGTCATTATCACTAAAGAAAAAGCCCCTTTTAATTGGGCAGCCACAATTTCAATATTTTTTTCAATACTCTCTTCGGAAGTTGTTTTTATTAAATTACATATTATCTCACTATCTGTCGAGGAATAAATTTGAACAGCTTTTTCTTTTAATTTTGCCTTTAAGTCTGCCTGATTTACCAGATTACCATTATGAGCTAAAGAGAAAGTTCCTCCTTTATAATTCTTTAAAAGAGGTTGGCTATTTTCCCAAATATTAGCACCTGTGGTAGAATATCTTACATGGCCGATGGCACAATTACCCTGTAAAGTCTTTAGCTTTTCTTTATTAAATACTTCAGATACTAACCCTAAATCTTTATAAATTAAGAGCTTTTTTCCATCAGATACTGCAATCCCGGCACTCTCCTGCCCCCGATGTTGAAGGGCATAAAGGCCAAAATAAGTCAATTTAGCTACATCTAAGGAACCTTTTTCTTTATTAAAAATTCCAAAAACTCCACATTCCTCATGCATTATTTTATGCCTCTCCAAACTTTTTCTAGTTGCTCTACTTTTACACTAATTAACCGGTTAATATTCAATACTTCCCCCTCCACAGAACCTAAGACCAAAAGAGGAACCTGATATTTATCGGCTATCTCCTCTAATGAAGATAGATTTTTCGGATTGAGAGATACAATGATGCGAGACTGGCTTTCTCCGAATAATAAGGCATCGCTCCTTATTTTGTCTTTAATTTCTATTTTCGCTCCTTTTCCCCCTTTGATACAACTCTCTGCCAGGGCTATAGCCAATCCGCCTTCTGAACAATCATGAGCTGAAGAAACCAATTCCTTCTTAATTACCTCTCGGCATACATTTTGAACTGCCTGTTCTTTCAACAAATCAATCTGGGGGGGTATCCCTTTTTCTAAATTATGAATAACTTTTAAATATTCACTTCCACCCAATTCTTCTTTATTTTCTCCTAAAAGCACTATTAAATCATTATAATTTTTAAATTCCGTAGAACAGATATGGTTATAATCTTCGATAATCCCCACCATCCCGATAACCGGTGTAGGATAAATGGCTTCTCCTTTGCTTTCATTATATAAGCTTACGTTCCCACTTATGACCGGGGTCTGTAATACTCGACAGGCTTCACTTATCCCTTTAATAGCTTCTTCTAATTGCCAGTAGATAGCTTCTTTTTCAGGATTTCCAAAATTTAAACAATCAGTTACCGCTCGAGGCAAAGCTCCTTTACAAGATAAATTTCTGGCCGCTTCTGCTACCGCTATCTTCCCTCCCATTAAGGGGTCAAGATAACAATATCTTCCATTGCCATCAGTGGTAATAGCTATGGATTTTTTAGTTCCTTTTATTCTTAAGACGGTAGCATCATCCCCCGGAGGTAATATAGTATTGTTTCTTACCATATAATCATAATGTTCATAAATCTTTTCTTTACTTATAATATTTGGTGAACCTAACAACTGTAATAACACTTGATTATAATCATCTGGCTGGGGTATCTTAGATAAATCAAGCTGATTTACCAAATTTAAAATATCCGGCTTTTTCCCTTTGCGACGGTAAGTAGGTGCTCCTTCAGCAAGTGATTTAGCGGGTATATCTGCTATTATTTCTCCTTTATCTCTGACCCTGAATTTCCCATTATTAGTTACTCTGCCAATCACTGCAAAATCCAAACCCCATTTATCAAAAATTTTTTTAATTTCTTCTTCTTTTCCTTTTTTAACTACCACTATCATTCTTTCTTGAGATTCAGAAAGCATAATTTCAAAAGGGTTCATCCCTTCTTCTCGTTTGGGTACTTTTGATAGTTCAATATCTAACCCGCTATCTCCCCGGCTGGCCATTTCACACAAAGAACTGGTCAGACCGGCAGCTCCACAATCTTGCAGTCCGATCACATAATCTAATCCTCTTAACTCTAAACAAGCCTCAATTAATAATTTTTCAGAAAAGGGGTCTCCTATTTGAACTGCGGGACGATCCTCATCAGAGGTTTCATCTAATTCTGTCGAGGCAAAAGAAGCCCCTCCAATTCCATCTCTACCTGTTTTGGCCCCTATTAAAATTACTGAATTCCCTTCGCCTTTTGCTACTGCCCGCAAAATATCATTTTTCCTGGCATACCCTACACACATTACATTTACTAAAATATTATCCTGATAATTTGAGAAAAAAACAGTTTCCCCCCCGACCGTAGGCACTCCTATACAATTACCGTAAAAAGAGATACCCTCTATTACTCCTTTGTAAAGATATTGGGTTTGAGGATTATTAAAATCTCCAAATCTTAGAGAATCCAGCAAGACTATAGGACGAGCTCCCATCGCAAAGATATCTCGCACTATTCCTCCGATACCGGTTGCTGCTCCCTGAAAGGGCTCTATAGCCGAAGGATGATTGTGGCTCTCTATTTTCATAGCTATAACCTGGTCTTCTCCGATATCAATAATGCCCGCATTCTCTCCCGGTCCCTGAAGGACCCATTCCGCTGAATTGGGAAACAATTTAAGAAGTGGCTTTGAGTTCTTATAACTACAATGTTCTGACCACATTACTGAATACATCCCTAACTCTACTTCATTGGGTTCTCTTTTTAGATATTCTTTTATTTTCTCATACTCCTCCGGAGTAAGATTCCATTTTTTCCAAAATTTTTCCTGGTTAAAACTCTTCATCAACCATTAATCTCCTATTTTAATAATTTGCCAATTCACCTATCCACCAATTGTCCAATTATTTCTAGCTTACCAATTTGCTAATAAGTTTTATTATGATTTTCTAATTTCCGAGATTTATTTATATATGTACTGACTTTTTCTTTAGAAAGTCTAAAACAGAATTAAAAATATATTTGCCATCAGAAGAGCCTAAACAATCTTCTACGCAACGCTCCGGATGGGGCATCATACCCAGAACATTACCTTCTTTATTGCATATGCCAGCAATATTATAAAGAGCACCATTGGGATTGGCCCTGGAAGTAATCTCTCCGTTCTTTTCACAATAGCGAAATACAATCTGATTGTTTTTAATAAGTTCAGACAAGCCATGGTCGTCAATATAATAATTGCCATCCCCATGAGCAATAGGTATTTTTAAAACCTGCCCGCCTTTACAAGAATTAGTATAGGGAGTTTGATTATTCTCTACTTTAAGATAGCTGTACTTACAGATAAAATGCAGACTATTATTTCTCATTAATGCTCCGGGCAATAAACCCGCTTCAGTAAGAATTTGGAATCCGTTACAAATTCCCAAAACTAATCCTCCGGCCGTAGCATAATCAATTACTGCTGACATAACCGGAGAAAACCGAGCTATAGCCCCAACCCTTAAATAATCTCCGTAGGTAAATCCACCCGGTAAAAATATTCCATCATATCCCCCTAAATTAGTCTGCTTGTGCCAGATATATTCAACTTCTACCTTTAAAATATCATTAAGGGCATAAAAACAATCATAATCACAGGTTGAACCTGGAAATTGAATTACACCAAACTTCACTTTAACACCTCGATTTCATAATTAAAGTCTTCGGTCACCGGATTAGCTAACAATTTTTTACCCATCTCTTCAACTCTTTGAATAACCACCTGGCGATTCTGTCCCTTCATTTTAATATTTATAAATTTTCCCATCCTTACTTCTTCTACTTCTTTAAATCCCAATGATTCTAAAGCATTTTGAGTAGCTTTTCCCTGAGAATCTAATAACCCATTTTTTAAGGTTACATAAATTTTAACCAACCACATTTTCCTCTCCTTTATATTAATTTGCCGATTCACCAATTGACCAATCTACCAATTAATCAATTCTACAATTGACACTTCCGTAGGACAGGCGTTCCCCGTTTTCACGAGGACAGGCCCGCCTGTCTATTATTACACTATCCATCAAATCTATCTATTATCTGGCTTGTTTCCTCTAATAATTCTCGCATAGAAGGAATATTATTAAACCATTCTCTCCCGGTAATTTCATTGGCAAAGGCACAATAAGCCATAGAAATAAGTTCTTTTAATCTTGCTGGCAAAGGTGGAGGAGATAGAGTCATTTTTTCTTTCCAGTTTATATTATCTCTCTTTTTGGCTTTAACCAATTCCTTAAACCAATCAGTTTTTCGATAATATAATCTGGCAATCTCTTTACTTACTGGCATTCCCTCAAAAGTAAAACGACATTCATCTAAAGTCCCCAGTACATCTACTACTATCAGATTTCTTTCTTCATCAAATCCAAATTCTATTTTCCCATCTTCATATTTTAATCCAATTTTATTTGCTTCTTGTCCGATTAATTCGTTGATTATCAGGGTAATCTTTTTAATCTCTTCTAATTCCTCTTCTCTGAGATTACTTATTTCTTGAGCTTCTTTCCAACCTAAATAGCGGTCACTTTCCTCAAGCTTAGTAGATACATCCAGAAAAGGTTTTTCTAAATTATCTCCGGGAATAGGCATCTTTTTTAATCCCAATTCTTTTAATTCTAATTCCCCTTTTTCTAACCTTTTAAATACACTGGAACCTTTTGGAAGAGATTTACGATAAATAATCTCCAGGGGAATTAAAAAATTATTATTTTCAGTTTGATAAATAGAATAATCATAATGACTACCCATTTGTAGGGGGTTCAATACTCTGAGTAATTTTACTTCCATAACATTAACTGGATTCTTGGTATCTGATAATTTTCCCAATCTATTCCCATCTTCGACCAATCCCAAATAATGGTTCTTTATCTTCAAAGATCTAAGTTTTTCAAAAAAATAAGCTGCAGAAATACATAAAGATTTCCCTTTATTGGGAATATGATCGGGCATCTCACCCCAATCAAATACTGAGTAACGATCTGAAAAAATAAATCTTCCTCTGCCAGTTTTGTTTTTTAAAGGCTCCTCTATAACAGTTAAATCTTTTACACTACCCATTTTCTCGCTCCTTTCTACAAATTTACCAATTCACTAATCCGCCAATTGACCAATTTGCCAATTAAATTAGTCGTTAGTGAATAGTCGTTAGCATTAAATGCAAGTTTTCGGTACTGATCCCCAATTGTCAGTTTATTGTGTTTTATGTCATTGCGAGCTCTGATTTATCAGAGCGTGGCAATCTCGGGTTGAGATTGCTTCGTCATTTCATTCCTCGCAATGACAAGAGGAGAACCTCCACACAATAACTGGTTAAAGGAAATTTATAAACTCTAAACTTGCAACTTGCAATCTGTATTTTAACTAGCTAACTAAATACGAGATACGAATCCTATCCGCTACACGCTACACGCTATATTTTAATATCTTTTATCTTCTGTGCCATCGCTTCTCTATAATCTTTAAGTCTTTCTCTAATTTTAGAATTTTCAATAGCTAATATATGTGCTGCCATTAGCCCGGCATTTTTGGCATTCCCTATTCCTACTGTAGCCACTGGAATGCCACCAGGCATTTGAACCATAGACAATAAAGAATCAAGTCCTCCTAAGGTTTTTGTCTCTATAGGTACTCCGATAACCGGTAAAAGTGTTTTAGCGGCAATTACTCCGGCAAGATGAGCTGCCCCTCCTGCACCGGCAATTATAACCTTGAAATCCTTTTCTTCTATCTGGGCTATATATTCAAATAGTAAATCAGGAGTTCGATGAGCAGAAAGCACTTTCATTTCATAAGAAATACTTAATTCATCTAATATTTCTGCTGCCTTTTTCATAGTTTCTCTATCTGATATACTTCCCATAATTATTGCTACTTTATCATCCATATCCTCTCTCCTTAATCCCTTAAATTTTATATATTCAATTAATAACTTTATAACAAATAAAAAAGCCCAGACAGCAGAAATTCCATCAATTAGAGTGGAACCTCTCCGCCTGGGCTTTTAACCCTCCGGTGTAGTATAAAATAAATATACTTTGCACCACTTGGTTCTAACCTTATTCCAGGCCCGATGTTTATCAAATACATATCACCCCAGAATAAGTGAATCCCTAAGATGCACTTCCACTCGTAGCCTTTCGTGATTTACGGTCACCTGGTAGAAACACCCTTGCCATATTCAAGAGTTTATACGAGTATACACTATTTAATTTTGAATACTTTTTACTAATTAAAATATAACACCGAAATACATTAGTGTCAAATTATGTGAAGAAAAATCAATTAAAAAGTCTTTCTATATTGGCAATTCTTCAGCTTACAAATTTTACATGCATCTCTTTCTTTCGATGATATAATGACCCCTTTACCTATACTCATTATCCAGGATAAAGACTTTCTGGGTAGTATCATACAAGACTCAGTTAAGCTTACCCCAATTTTATTTGTAGGAATAATTTTAAATATATCTTTCTGTTGGCTTATATCCCAGTCACCATAACCTGGACTAAAATATCTGGTAGTTTTAAAATATTGCTTTTTTGCCTCCTGACAAACTAAGTTTCTAATATCCCTGCTTAAGCTCTCAACTGCCACTGTTCCTACAGCATCGAGAGCTACTGCTCGAGGATATTCCCCTTGGGTAAAAAATTCGGAAACTTTATTTTCTAAAGAGCTCCCTATGGTAACTACCCCAAGGACCAAATAACTTGTTCCCTTTAGTAAATTAATTATCGAATTACTAAAATTTAAAGAAAAGCCATTTTTTAAATCTACCCTTCCATCTGAAAAGGATATCTGTTTAATTTTAACGGGAGAAAAAATCCCTTTTGGTTTAAAAAGGCCATAACTTCGAACAATCTCTTCTTTGGTAATCTGTAAAATAACTTTGCTCGGTTTTTTTACCTTATTCTTGCTATAACCTTGATACCTCAAAACCTCTTCTTCATCTATTTTTAATTTAATATTTTTTATAATTTTCATAGAAATATACTCTTTTTATTTAGTTAATTTATTAGCCATCTTAACAATTTGTTATTTTCAAACTTTAAAATTAAAAAACATTGCCTTGGTAAATTCTTCCTGAAAATCAGGCCTTGAGGATAATTCAATATATTTAACTTTCTTTGCTATTTTTTGACACTTTTCCCTCATCCTCTCAGATAATAAAGCTACCTCTGCACCTGTTCCCGCTGCATTACCAATACATTTTATCCGTCCTAAAGGTAGTTGAGGAATTAATCCTATTCTTATTGCACTCTCTTTATCAATAAAATTACCAAATGCTCCCGCCAGTAATATTTTTTGAATATCTTCTGGGGAAATATTTACCTCTCTTAAAAGTATTTTTATTCCTGTATATATTGCCGCCTTAGCTAATTGCACTTCTCTAACATCTTTCTGAGTAAGATAAATAGGTTTTCCATTTTCTGTTTCCTTCTCTTTCACTAAAAGAAATTTATTAGCTTTTTGTTCTTTAATAATTCTTTTTCTAATTTCTTCACTCAATTCGGGGCTACATTCTTCTCTATCTATAAGTTTACCACTTTTATTTATTAATCCTAATTTAAGTAATTCAGCAATTAGATTAATTAATCCCGAACCACAAATACCCCTAACTTTGACATCTTTTATTACCCTATAATCAATAGATTTATTATCTATTTTAACTTTATCTATAGCCCCTTCCACCGCTCTCATCCCTGAACTAATACGAGCTCCCTCAAACGCTGGTCCAGCTGCCGTAGAACAAGTCCACATTTTTTTCTTTGAACCTAAAACTACTTCTCCATTAGTTCCTAAATCAATAAAAAGAGATATTTTTTCATTTTTCCACATGCAAATTCCTAAAATTCCCGCTACAATATCTGCTCCTACAAAGGCTGAAATATTAGGAAGTATAAAAACATTTGCTGTGGGCTCAAGCGCTAATCTTGGAATATCTTTTGCTTTTAAATTAAGGCTCTCTTTTATTACAGGAATATAAGGGGAAGGTGCAATATAAGAAGGATTAAGCCCTAATAATAAGTGATGCATACAGGTATTACCAACAATTACTACTTCATAAATATTGCTCCTGTTTATTTTTGCCTTTTGAGTATTTTCTTTAATTATTTCATTTAAGGTATTCACTATCTCCTTTTGCAATTTTTCTAAACCTTTTTTATGTTGTTGGGCGAATCCAATCCTTGAAATAACATCATCACCATGAATAATTTGGGGATTAGTCTTAGCTACAACAGAAATTTCTTCACCGATTACTAAATCAACTAAATATCCTGCTACTGTAGTTGTTCCAATATCAAAGGCAATACCATAACTATTTTTAGTAGTATTTCCACTTTCTATATCTATAATTTCGTTATTCTGCAAGGTAACTGTTATTTTAAAATCTGATTTTCTAAGCAGGTCAGGTATCTTCTTTAATATTTCTACAGGTACTTTCAAATTCGAAATATTTTCTATCTTCTTCAAAGATAATCCATTTTTAATTCTCTCCCAATCTGATCTTTGATCAGCTAAAGAAGGTTTTTCTAAATCTAAAAATACTTTCTTTAAATTAGAGCAAAGAAAAAAATTATTTTTAATACGATGAATATCTCCCTCCAAATTAGAAGAAAATACTTTTTTAAAATCTAACCTAATTTTTAATGCTACTTCTATTATAGTATCCTTAAAAATTTTAGTTTGACAAGCTAATCTAAAACCTTCTTTTATTTCTTCTTCTGATAAAAGTTCTTCTTCTATGAGAGTGGCTGTGGTAATTCCTTTATTAATTAATATTTTACACTTACCACAAATCCCTTTTCCTCCGCAAGGAGTATTAATATTTATCCCTACACTTTCCAATGCTTCCAGTATAGTAGCTCCTTCATTTACTTTAATATTTTTTTTATCGGGTAAAAAAGTTATTTTTATCATCTTTTAGTAAAATAATCCTTTTTCTCTTTTTTAAAATTAATAATTTATTATTTAAAATATAAAATAGCTCTTTCTAACTTATTTTTCAAAAGTTAATTTTCCTTTTCTGTAGGCTTTGATATATTCACCACAAAAATTATCCTCTCCCAGAAGGGTTGTAGCAGTCTTAATAATAGCCATCATTCTTTTATCTGTAGAATCAATAATTGCTGCATCCATACCACAGCCCATAGTCAAAATCATAAAGACTTGATTAATTAGCTTTCTCTCCGGAAGACCAAAAGATATATTACTTAAACCCGTTACTATTTTAACTTCGGGATGGGCTTCCTTAACGCTTCTTATAGTTTCCATCGTTATTAAGCCATTTTTATCGTTAGTCCCTATAGGCACTACTAAGGGATCAATAAATATGTCTTTTAAAGGAACTCCACTATCAGTTAATACCTTTATCAATTTTTCGGCAATCTCAACCCGGGTTTTGGAATTATCAGGAATGCCTCCTTCATCCATAACAAGCGCTACTACTGCGCATTTATATTTTATGATAGTAGGTAATAATCTATCAATTTTTTCTTTCTCACCGGTAATTGAATTAATTAAAGCTTTTCCTTTATCCCAATTATATACTTCTAAACCCCTTTCAATTTCTTCTGCATTAGGACTATCAATACATAAAGGAACATCTACCACCTCTTGAACTGTTTTTACTAACCATTCCATATTTTCTTCTTTATTGCCACTTGCAGCAGAAGAATTTACATCTAAAATATCAGCGCCGCCTTCTACTTGCTTTTTGGCTAAATCTTGAATAGATTTTACATCTCTATTCTCGATCATTTCTCTTACTTTTTTCCTTGCTGAATTTAGTTTTTCTCCAATAATTAACATCATTTAACCTCCTTTTTCTCAAATACATAAATACAAAGTGCCTTTCAGACAACTCTTAACCCCTTGTCTTCTATGGGCTGTCTCCAACCATTGTACTATCGCTCATATTACTGTTCTTCTGATTGCCTTGACCGCTTACAAGACAGGTAATAAAGATAAGATTGGCTTTGTAAAATCTTTCCTTCCTAATATTTAATTTTAAAAGAGCAAGTTTTCTGAAAGCTTATTACAAATATAAATAAATTATATTAAATGATTATACCTTATTACTTAGTATCTATTACAATCAGAACATTTGTTCTAGAGGATAGTTATCTCCTTGACAATTTCAGGAATGATTTCAAACAGATCCCCGACTACGGCTATATCCGCAATTTGCATCATAGGTGTATCGGGGTTTTTATCTATAGCTATGATCAAATCACAAGACTGCATTCCTACAAGATGCTGAATCTGTCCGGAAATGCCGCAGGCTATATAAACCTTTGTCTGGACTGTCTGTCCTGTCTGTCCGACCTGGTGTGCATAAGGGATCCATCCCGAATCAACAGCTGCCCTGCTTGCACCTACGGCTGCTCCGCCTACCCTTTCAGCAAACTGTTTTAAAAGGTTAAAGCCCTTGGAACCTTTCATTCCCCTTCCACCTGATATTATTATCTGTGCATCGGCAAGATTAACAGCAGTTTCCGTACTATGAAAAACATCTATTATCTGCTTGATCTTCTCGGTATCACTTGTAAGCATCTCTTCTTTTATAATTTTTCCGGTACGACCAGGATCGGGTTCCGGCGATTTCATGACTCTTGGCCGTACGGTCGCCATCTGAGGTCTGTGGTTTGAACAGCGGATAGTGGCCATGATATTACCACCAAAAGCCGGTCTTGTCTGAAGGAGGTCACCGTTTTCAGGGTCAATAGAAAGACCCGTGCAGTCAGCTGTAAGACCACAGTTTGTCATTACAGCAACTCGTGGAATCAGGGCACGTCCTCTTGTTGTGGCTCCGCAAATCACGACTTCGGGCTTATATTTTACGATAAGGCGTTTTATGATTTTTGTTTCGGTTTCATCGACAAAACCGGATAATCCCGGATTGTCAACCACTATTGCAACATCCGCTCCATACGCAAAAAGCGACTCCGGTTTTCCTTCAATACCGGATCCTATGACAACAACCCAGACTTCACTCTTTCTGAGATCTGCAAGAGTTCTTGCAGCACCTGTCAGCTCGTGCGTCACAGGCTGTATTTCGCCGGACAAAATCTCAGCGACTACCCATATATTGCGATATTCTTTTCTTTCAACATCTGTAAAAGCTATCATTTTTCTCTCCTCTGAATCAAACTATACTTCGCAGTCTTAACTCTCTTAGTAGACTCTGTGCACATTCTGTTGAAGATCCTTTAATCTTTTTTGTGCTTGTGTGTCGGGATGGTGGAGGCTGTATTTTTACAACCCTTGTGGGTGATCCGTCCAGACCGATTTTTGATGTATCCGCACCTATATCATTGGGTTTCCATACTGGTATTTCACATTTTTTCGAAGCCAGTCGGCCTTTAAGTGATGGTACACGGGGTGTATTGATGTCTTTTACAACGGTTATTACTGCAGGAAGAGACATTTCACATATATCATAACCATCTTCATACATCCTTTTGACCCTGATGGATGAAGAAGATATCTCTTCCACGGCCATAACATAAGTTGCTTGAAGCCAGTCAAGATGAGCTGCAATTCCAGGACCTACCTGGGCTGTATCACCATCTATAGCCTGCTTGCCGCAAATTACAAGATCAACATCCCCGATCTTTTCAATGGCTTTTGCAAGGGCATAGCTTGTAGCCCATGTATCCGAACCGCCAAAAGCACGGTCACTAAGCAGAATGGCTCTGTCAACTCCGACTGAAACAGCCTCTCTCAGGCTTTCTTCAGCTTTTGGCGGACCCATTGACAGGGCAATTACTTCTCCCCTGAATTTATCTCTCAACTGTACACCTTCTTCCACAGCGTAAGTGTCAAAAGGATTCAGGATCGCTTTTATACCTTTTCTTACTATGCGTTTTGTTTCAGGATCGATTTTCGCATCGTTAGTTGCCGGTACCTGCTTGATGCATATTACTATTTTCATAACGCCTCCTTGCAATTACGGACCCTCAGACCCAGATATCTTTAATCAGATCGTATTGTGTTTTAAATCCGAGCAGTGATAGGTAAACGCCGCACCCCGGATATAATTTGTGGAGCATTTTTAAAGTGGATATGGGGTCAAATTCTGTATTCTCAGGTATTTCATAGCCGACTGCTTCCGAAAGAAGATGCAGTTTTCTGCTCATCCAAGCTTCTACAATTACCGGTATTTCAGGATATTTTTCAAGAAGTCTGTCGACAACTTCATTTCTCTCTATCAAAGGTTGAGTAATAATAAAAGTAGCACCTGCTTTCATTTTTCTTTCCATCTTTTCAAATTCATGTTCTTCCGGTTCATAAGGATTAAATGCGACTCCGAGTACAAAAGTATCCGGATACCCATGGTTTATGTATTTTAACAGATCAACAGAAGTGACGGACTCGACATCAGTGGCGCCTACATCTGAAGGTTGAAGCTTGGGAAGACGCTCCGAACCGTCTCCTGTTATTATCAGGAGATGCCTGATTCCTTTTGTCTTACATATGTCAAGAATGTTGTCCAGATCATCTTTTGTATGAAAAGTACTAAGGTGAATCATCACTTGCTCTGGTATGACGGGAAGGTCAAGTTCCTCAATCATTTCTGTTCCCTGGAATGACAGAAGACCCATTGCATTATCGGTTATACATGCACAATAACCGCTGTCCATAACCCTAAGATATTTATTTGAAAATATTTCAAGATCCTTTTCAAGCTTTTCTGAATCCTGTTTGGGTGGTAAAACTTCAACGTGGTAGATCTTATTCTGGATGTGATGAATCATGATACTCTCCTATCTCAATTAAATTGGTTAATCCGAAAACTACAATTTACAATATTTTAACATTCAACAAAATGACCTTATGGAAAAATTTTATTTTGTAACTATTTGTATTCTCAAAAAAGAGACCACAATAAAACCTGCAATTCAAGAGATCTTTATATTCTCACTATTTGTGCAGGGGGAGTTTCCGAACCAATACCAAGCAAGACAACAATCGTCACAAACATTTGATGTCTTTGATTTTTTTATCGCAATATTAATAAAATATAACAAACCACCTAAAGCAGTTAAATTAAGCCTTTTTCCCGTAATATGCCACCGGCTTCTCTATAGTTCCACCCCGGGAGGTCTTCATATCTTATCTTAATTTTCCCTTCTTTGTCTTGCATAATTTGAGAAGAAATAGATTTAAGATATTGAATATTATAAATATTTAGGCAATAAAAATCTTTGCCTTGTCTACTGCAGAAGCAGCATCAGGAGAATAGCCATCTGCTCCTATTTGATCAGTATAATCTTGAGTTATAGGTGCTCCTCCTACCATTATTTTTACTTTATTTCTAAGGCCCACATCATTAAGGGCATTAATTACTTCTCCCATATAAATCATAGTAGTAGTTAAAAGAGCGGACATAGCTAATATATCAGGTTGATGATCTTTTACAGCTTCCACATATTTATCTGCAGAAACATCTACCCCCAAATCTATTACATTAAACCCTGCGCCTTCTAACATCATTTCTACTAAATTCTTTCCAATATCGTGTAAATCCCCTTTTACCGTCCCCATTACTACTTTACCTATATCTTTTACTCCAGTTTCAGTTAATTTGGGTCGTAGAATATCCATTCCTGCATGCATTGCTCGAGCAGCAATTAAGACTTCTGGAACGTACACTTCGTTCTTTTTAAATTTTGCACCGATAATATCCATTCCTTTAATTAAGCCATCCTCTAATATTTTTTTTGGCGTTAAATTTTCCTCTAAAGCTCTCTTAACAAGTTTTTCTACTTTTTCTGCATCTCCTCTTTGTAAAGATTCAGATACATTATTTAAATCTAACATAACATTACCTCCTAAACTCTATTAAAATTTAATTTAATTCTATAAAATAAAAAATACTAATACTATATATATGATTGCACTATTAGGTAAAATCTTGCTTTTCTAAGAAGATGTATAAAATCAGATTGATAAGAAAATAATTAAAAAACAATAGAAAAATTAGCTTTCTATTGTTTTAAAAAATTATTACTACAAGAGGAATCCAAAAAAGTTAATTTGATAGGGCCCTTTATCTAAATGGCTTGAAGTGTTAGAATAGGGGACTTTCTTTCTTCTTTACTTCTAATCTCTTGAGTTCTCTTATAGCTAAATCAATCTTTTCTTCTTTAAATTCCGGTAAAATATTTCTATAATGTCGAACCTCTTTTAAATCTATTTCAGCTTTAGTTAGCTGTTCTTTATAATAATCAGCTTTTACTATCTCTTTACCTCCGGGAGCAATAATAGTAGAACCTCCCCAAAATCTATTTTCACCTTCAGTACCTACTCTGTTAACAAAAATGACATAACAAGAAAATGTTTGAGCATAAAATTTGTTCAATCTTTCCCAGGCAATACGATTGGAAATTTCCTCTCCTAAACCCTCCTCAAAACTGGCAGCAGAATGTATAAAAATAGATGCTCCGTCCAAAACTGAAATGTAAGGTAAAACAGGGTGCCAGCTATCAGCACAAATTAAAATAGCCATTCGCCCATAAGATGTCTCGAAAGCTCTCATTCTTTCACCACTAACGAAATATTTTTTCTCCTCAGATATACCATAAGTAGGAAGATATATCTTTCGATGAAGGTGTTTTATCTCCCCTTCTTCTAAATAAAGAGCTGAATTATAAAAATTATAATCTCTCGATTCTTCTACTAAGCCCACCACTAAAGATATATCTTTACTCTCTCTTTTTAAATCTTCAACTATAGGATTATCTATCCTTATAGCTACTTCGGGAACAAGCCCTTTTACCGAATAACCGGTAAGACTTAGCTCAGGGAAAACTAAAAGATTAATTTTTTCCTCTCTTGCCCTGGAGATGAATTCTTTTATTTTATTCAGATTTGCCTTTACATTCCCCAACTCACATTTCATTTGAGCCAATCCGATTTTCATTTATCCTCAACTCCTAAAATTTTATTAAACCTTTAATTGAACTTTTTATTTTTTTATCTACCTCAGAAGGAATAGGAAGAGGCTTATGTTCAGCTAAAATATTTTCAGTTATTTCCCTTGCTCTTTCGCGAGCATCTTTGCCTCCTTTTGAGATCCATTCTTCTCTTAAAGATCTATCGCTGACTTTTGGGAAGAATAATTCTGTTCTCATATGTTTTACTGTATGTGCTTCGGCTAAATAATTGCCTCCTGGCCCTACTTTATCTATTACTTTAAGAGCCAAAGTGTCTACATTTACCTCTATTCCTTGTAAAGCTCGCATTGCCATACCTATAATCTCATTATCTATTACATATTGCTCATAAGCTACAGTAGTAGTAGATTCTAACATTCCAGCAGCATTATGAATATAATTTGCTCCAGCTAAAGCTGCCATAATGAGAGTCATTCCTTTCTCGTATCCAGCCTGGATATCAGGAATTTTAGAATCAGTAAGACCTCCCCAGGCATAATATGGAAAATTATAATATTGTGCTAATTGGGCACAAGCAGCGGCAAGTATTCCTAATTCAATGGCTCCATCCAAAAAATTCATAGTTCTCATATCAGCTACAGTAGGAATACCTCCGTAAATTACAGGAGCTTTAGAATTAATTGACTGCGTAAGAACTATTCCGCTAAGTTGCTCTGCATTAACCTGTGCTAAAGTCCCTGCTAAAGTTACCGGAGAAGTAGAACCAGCCATAGGTGCAGAAGATAAAGCTACTGGTATCTCTTCTTCCACAATTTTCATTAAAACTAAAGTGGTAGAATCAGCTAACTGTAAAGGACTTTTCATCCAAGAAGTAATAAAAGAGATGATAGGTCTTTCTCTCAATCTTTGTTTTCCCCCAGTAATCTCTTCAGCTATAGCAATTACTTTAAGAGCGCTCTCCACAGAGTAAGCCGACCCCATCACGTGCTTAGAGGTATTACTCAAAGCGGTATAATATTTATTTACGTCAAGAAATTCTGAAGAGATATCTTGGGCCACCACAGGTCTTATAAAAAAATGTATATTATCAAGGGCGTCTACTAATTTAGCTATATCAGCAATATCTTTGAGTACCGCTTTTCTTTTTTCTCCTGTTTCCAAATCGAGTACATTCAAAGCTGCTCCCCCAGTGCCACAATATACTCTTTTGCCTTCTAAGACAAGGTCATTTTTTTCTTCTCTTCCACAAAGAAGTACTTTAGAAGCTGCTTTATTTATAGCATCTTCTACTAAAGCTGGTGAAAATTTTATTATTCCTTCTTTAAAATCTACATCAGCACCAATTTTAGAAAGATGATTTAAAATTTCTTCGTTTTCTGATTTTATCCCTGTTTGCTGTAAAATTTTCAGGGAAGATTCATGAATCATTTTAATCTCTTCTTCAGAAAGAATACGATATTTTCCTCCCTCTATACCACCTTTAATCATAATAACCTCCTTTTATTTTGGGTTTATTTATATTTTATCTATATATAATAAAACTAAAAAAAGATTACACTACTTTAAAACTATTTCTAATAATATCTTCAATATCGCTCAAAGTGAAACTTCTTGGATTAGTAAGTGCATTAACATTATCCGTACTTCTTTTTGCCAACAAGTGAATATCCTTCTCTTTTATCTCTATCTTAGACATACCTAATTTTAAAAATAATTCTTCATCTATAATTTCTTTCATTACTTCTAAAGAATCTCTAACTTTCCGATACTTAGCTAAATTTGCTGATTTATTAAATTCAGCCACCCTTTGAATAAGATGAGTAATAATAAAACCGTGAACCAATCCACTGCTATAATACAGCCCTCCTATAGGATGAGCAATAGCATGAATTAAGCCTAAACCAGAATGTAACATAGCCATTCCTGCTAAAAGACTCGCTTCAAGCATTTTACTTCGGGCAGATAAATTATTACCCTCTCTTAGTGTATTAAGCAGATTCTCTTCGATTAGCTGAATAGCTTGCAGCGACAGAGCATCGGTTAAGGAAAAAGTAGATTTAGAAAAGTAAGATTCTAAAGCATGTGAAAAGGCATCTATTCCGGTAAAAAGAGTCACCTTTGGAGGCATACTCACTGTCAGACAGGGGTCCAACAATGCCATATCAGGAAATTTTGCTATAAAACTTTCCTTTTCCTGGGTTTTCTCATTAGTAATCACTGCCCAGGGAGAAATCTCTCCACCTGTACCTGCTGTTGTAGGTATAGTAAGTAAAAAATTGATATTTGCTCCTTTAGCTATAACCTTCGCTGTATCCATTGAAGAGCCTCCTCCAAAGGCAATTATACCCTTACTATTTGAAAGTTTACAGAATTTTATTCCTTCTTCAATACACTCTCTGGTGGGATCCGGTTTTACTCCTCGGAAAATATCTACTTTTTTACAACCTGCCTCTTTAAGTTTCACTCTAATATTTTTAATAAACTCTTCATTCCATTTTTCCCTAACTGTAACTATCATCAAAGGGGAGGGTAATTTGTTACAAAATTTATGTATCTCTTTCCCTATATTTTTTATCACCCCTGTTCCAAAAATTACCTTTGTGGGAAAACTAAATTCGTACATCCAAGTCCACCTCTTTTAATTTGCTACTTAAGGAGAGTTCGCCTATTTCCTCTAATTCTACCGCCGAGCCTGTGGTCCCATAATTTCCCAGATAAGCAGTTTCCTCTCTCATTTGAGGAATAATTTTTTTACAAGCCTCGTAAGGCCTTCTTCATCTAAACTTAGAATATCTATTATTCGATTACTTAAATCCACCTCTAATATCTTACCGTTATACCCAAACATATTTTTATTCCTCTTTTATTAATCAAAAAAGGGAGCCACTTAGATGGCTCCCTTTTTTGATTAATACCTTTTCACTGTATGCCTATGAGTTATTTATTTATCAAATTATGTCCAATGAGGAAGTCATGAGCAGCTTCAGCTGCATCTTTTTTCTCTATATCAACTTTCCCATTAAACCACTGCCACATCCTTTGTGCATTGCTCAACTTTTCCGTAGTATATGGTACACCTGAAGCACCTGCAAATGCAGCTACTAATTCATTGAGGGCAATCCCAACTTCGGGATATTTCTCCAGAACTTCCGCTCTAACAACAGGGGTTAAATCATAGGGTGGAAAGAAGTTTTTATCATCTCTTAAAACTACCCAACCATATTTGGCTATTGAAGCATCAGTGGCAAAAACCATTGCTACCTCAGTCTTATGCTTTCCTAAAGCTATTAGAGATGCTCCAGGAGCTGCAGCCTCAAGATAATCTGGATCAACTGCAAAGTTATAAGCCTTTTGTACGGCTGGCCACCCATCTGGACGCTGAGAGAATTCAAAATCAATAAAGGTTTTAACCTTTCCCTTTTTTTGGTTACAAAAAGCTGCCAGGTCAGAAAGTGTCTCTATATTGTTTTCTTTAGCAAACTCAGGCCATACAGCAAGAGCGTAACTATTATGGTTCCACATTGGCTGCAGCCATATCATCTTGTTTGCAGCATCAGCTGCTTTAGTCATATAGTAAAGTTCCTCATGGCCTGTTGGAACATATTTACGCCCAAGATGTACCATCCAAGCAGTTCCGGTATACTCCATACAAACATCGATATTTCCTGTATCCATCCCTTTTCGCATAATCATAGAGGAGAGATCGGATTTCAACTCAACCTTAAATCCTCGATCTTCCAAAATTTGCTTCATCAACTCACCGGCTAAATATTCTTCGGTAAAGTTTTTATTCCCTACAACTATGGTAGGCTTTTCAACAGCTAACAGACAAACACCACTCATTGCAAAGATTAACATTACCACTACTAGCAAACTAATTAGTTTTTTCATTTTTTCTATACCTCCTTAATAAATAAAAATATCAGTTTTTTCATTTCCTAAACTTATTCAGACCTGTTTATCAACTCCTTTCATATTTTATTCTTTCTCGAACTTCACAATCAACCCTTCCTTAATAAGGTACTCACGAGCAACTTCCTTTGAAGATTCGCCATTGTAAATTCTTAAATTCAAATTTGTTAGTTCTGAGGTTGGTAGAGATATCTTACTCAACTTATCGATCAAACCTGGTAAATCGGGAAACATATCTATTATTTTTTCTCTAACTACTATTCCCATACAATAAGATTGGAGAACTTCTTTATCATCTTTAAGTTTGTTTAACTTATATTTTTCAATTAAAGGATCTGTAGAAAAGGCAAAAACTACATCAACTTGATCCCTACAGAGTAAACCAAAACCTACTGCAGGAGAAACCAATTTTACATTTGGTTTATAAAAAGATAATCCATAAACTCGCTTAAGGTTGAAATAACAGTCGGGACGGAAGAAGAATTCGGAACTCATGGCACTCCTGAACTTTTTCTGGTTTTTTCTCACATAATCAGCTAACTCAGAAATAGTCATTATCTTCAACTCTTCCGATTTTTCCATCCTTATTACTAGTACATATCTAATCTTAAGGTTAGGCATCTCAAACCATAAAAGTCCTTCTTTCTTCTCTAATTCTTTAACCTCTTTATAAAGCTCTTCAGATGATAAAAAATCTGTCTTTAGATATTTGAGAAACCACACCAAAGCAGGATCTTGATAGGAAAGATCAACCTGTTTTTGAGCAAGGGCACTATATAAAGATGAATTAGATAAACTCATCCTATATTCCACCTCGAAACCATTCTCCTCCAAATAAGTTCCCACTATCTGGCCAAGGATTTCCTGCTGTATAGAATCTTGAATTCCTATAATTAGATGGTTTTGAGCAAAAGAAGGAATTCCTATCAAAAAGGAAATTAGAAAAATCATTAGAATAAGTTTAAGGAAGTTCTTTCTCATATTATACTCCTCTTTTAACCTTTAAACCACGGGGAGTCACCCATTCCTCTATGCCTCCAAGAATAGCATCAAGAATCATTGCCAACGCAGCTGTTGGTGCAGCTCCTTGAAGCAGTAAGAGGGGGATATTATTAAGTAAGCCCGCAAGTATAATCATTCCCAATCCACCTGCAGCTATAAGAGCAGCTAATGCTGCTGTACCGATATTTATCACTGTCGAAGTTCTGATGCCGGCCATTATTATACGTCTGGCAAGAGGAAGCTCTATCTTCCAGATAATCTGTCTTTTGGACATACCCATCCCTTTTGCCGCCTCTATGATTGAGGGATCAATATTCTTTATCCCAGCATATGAGTTACGCACAATGGGAAGCAGTCCATATATAAAAAGAGCAATAACTGCTGGAGTAAAACCAAAACCTCCTATAATTACCGCCACAATAGCAACAACCGCCATACTCGGAACAGTCTGACCAGTATTTACTATGCCCATCACTAAAGGGGAAATCTTGCTAAATTTAGGGCGAGTAACCAAAATGCCAAGTGGAATACCAACGATAATAGCAATAAACTCTCCTAAACCTACCATCTTAAGATGCTCATTTATTCTTATAAATAGTTCTTTATAGGTAGCAGGTGGCCTAAACTTCAGCATTTCAAGATTCGTGATCCACACAGTTACCCCAATAAGAATTCCTAAAAGTATAAACAAAGTAATGCGCCGTTTCATTTTTGCCCCTCTCTACTATTATAAATCTTCTCTAAAACACTTCGAATAGAATTAAAGTCTACAATTCCTTCTAATTTATTTTTATCATCAACTATAGCTAAATTCCCTACTGCACTACTTAACATAAGAGAAAGAGCTTCATTCAAAGGTGTTTCCGCTGTAGCTGAAACAGTTGGAGGAATCATAATATCTCTTACTTCTTTTACTTTTTTATTATCAAGATCTGCTCTGCCAAGCCAACCTATAAATCTATGGTTATCATCGACCACTATCAACCATCTAATTTTCTCTTGTTCCATATAACTCTTAGCTTCAGTTATCTCCTCATCTGCTCTTACTATTTTAGGGGAACTATCCATAATTTCTTTTACCCTCATTAGTTGCAGTCCTTTAAGAGCGCGATCCGTACCCACAAAATTCCTTACAAATTCATTCTTAGGCCGGTAGAGCAAATTGGAAGGTGTATCATAATCTACTATCTCTCCCTCCTTCATTAAGACAATTTTGTCCCCCATCTTAATAGCTTCATCAATATCATGAGTTACAAATATAATAGTCTTTTTTATCTTTGCTTGTATCTTTAGGAATTCATCCTGCAATTTCCCTCTATTTATGGGATCAATGGATCCAAATGGCTCATCCATTAATAATATTGGAGGATCGGCTCCTAAACACCGAGCTACACCAATTCTTTGCATCTCCCCGCCAGATAACTCAGCAGGATATTTTTTAAGATATATAGAAGGATCCAGACCTATAAGATACATAAGTTCTTTAACCCTTTTCTCTATCTTTTCCTTGGGCCATTCTCTCAATACGGGAACTGTTTGTATGTTCTCCTTAACAGTCATATGAGGGAAGAGACCTATTTGTTGAATCGCATATCCTATCCCTCTTCGAAGTTTATTTTCATCTATCTTTGTATTGTCCTGCCCATTGATATATATTTTTCCTTCACTAATCGGGATTAAGCGATTAATCATCTTCATGGTGGTTGTTTTACCACATCCAGAGGGACCAAGGAGAATACAAAACTCTCCCTTCTCAACTTCGAAGCTTATACCTTTGATTGCTTCAGTACCATCCGAATAAATTTTTCTTACCTTTTCAAATTTTATCATTTACTAACACCCCTAGCCTTTTTTAATCCCTCTGGAGTTATCTTCTTCTCAACGAAACCCAAAAAAGTATCAACTATTATAGCCATAATGGATACAAATATCGCCCCGGTAAGAATAAGATCAAAACGAAAATTCCTTATTCCTCGAAATATAGGTACTCCCAATCCTCCCACTCCTATAACCACAGCGATTGCCGCAATACCTATATTCATTATAATGGCATTTCTTAAACCAGCCATAATTACAGGTATAGCAAGGGGTAATTTAATCCTGAACATAAGTTGCTTTTTGTTCATGCCCATCCCACGCCCAGCTTCAATTATTGCTGGGTCAGCCTCTCTGATCCCTGTATAAGTATTTCGCAAAATAGGCAAAAGTCCATAAGCAACTAAAGCAATAACAGCAGGAAGAAGTCCAAGAGCAGGTAAGTGCAACGCAGCTAAAATCGGTATCAACAAACCAAAGAGAGCTAAACTGGGTATGGTCATCATAATTTCAGCAAGATAAAGAACTAGATCTGCAATTCCTTCTCTTCCCTCTTCAGAAATAAATATTCCCAGGCTAACTCCTATAACAACACCAATCCCGCAACCTAAAACAACCATCTCCAAGTGTTGCAAAATTAATTGACCAATCAGTCCCCAATGTGTATTTATATAAACCCAGGTTTCCAGCATAGTTTATCTCTCCCACTAACTATTAATTATTTTTTTCTTTTAACCATAAATTATATTAATCCTTTTATCTTTGACTTCAGTTTCTGATAAACTTCTGTAGGAATAGGTAAAGGCTTATGGTTAGTTAGTATATCTTCTACTTTTTCGCGCGCTCTCGCTCTGGTATCTTTACTTCCCAGCTCTTCCCATTCAGTCTCAAGCTTACGATCAGCCATAGTAGGAAAGTATAATTCTTTACGCATATTTTGTACTGTATGCATTTCAGCCAGGAAATTCCCGGCTGGGCCAACCTTAGTAATTAAATCTTCTGCTAAGGTTCCTTTATCTACTTTAATACCTTTGACCATTCGCATAACCATCCCTAAAATATCATTATCAATTACTGCTTTTTCAAAACTGATAGTCATGCAAAATTCTAAGTTTCCAGCAGCATCATGAATAAAGTTTGCTCCGGCCAGGGCTACAGCTAAAGCACTGATTGCTGATTCATATCCTGCTTGAGCATCTGGAATTTTAGAATCAGACATTCCAGCAGTAGCATAATAAGGAAGTTTTACATTCTGAGCTAATTGGGCTACACCAGCATTAATTAATCCTGCTTCTGCTCCAGCAGAAAGATAAACCCCTTTTTGCATGTCCATAATAGAAGCACTGGAAGCATAGATAACCGGGGTTCCAGGATTGACTAATTGAGTCAAAGTTACACAGGCTAAAGTTTCGGCATTAATTAAGACAAGATCACCAGCAAGAGTAACTGGACCAGTTGCTCCAGTTAGAACTTCACTGGGACAGGCTACTGGTAGACCCCTGCGAGCAATCTCAATTAAAAATTCAGTATAGGTATTTTCTAATTTTAAAGGGCTCATTACACAAGTAATAAAAGAAATAAATGGACGTTTTCTTAATCGATCTGCACCTCCTGCAATTTCTTCTGCCATCTTAATTGTCTCTAAAAGACCTGCTTTATCGTAAATACCTCCCATAATATGTTTGGAGGTATTGGAAATACCGGCATAAAATCTATTCACATCAATTATTTCTTTAGGTAATTCTGTAGGATATAAGGGTAAAAGATAAAAATGAACATTATCCAGAGCGTCAACCAGTTTGGCAAACTGAGCTACATCCTCTAAAGTAGAAGGTCTTTTTTGATTAGTTTTCCAGTCCAGTACATTTAGAACAGTCCCCCCGGTTCCAAAGTAGACATTCTTATCTTCCAAGACAAGATTATGTTTATCCTCTCTACCATAAAGTATTACTTTAGAAGGAGCTGTATCAATAGCATCTTCTACCATCTTGCGGGAAAGTTTTACGAGGCGAGTGTCAAAATTAACCTCTGCACCTTTTTCCTTAAATATCTCTAAGACTTCTTTACAATTTACTTCTACTCCTACTTTTTCCAATAATCTTAGGGAAGTATCGTAAATTTCTTTAACTCCACTTGGGGAAAGAGGCTTGTATTGGCCCCCAGATAAAATAGCAGTCATTATGTTTCCTCCTACTAATTTAGATTAATTTATTTATAAATTTATAGCACTATAAATTTATAAATAAATGGATATAAGGAGATTAGTGATCTTTCTTTAATAACTATTTATATGGTAATTGGTTAGAGTTTGTTTAGTTTCTGCTTTTTATCTACAGAATATTTTGAAGTAATAAAGTAGGTTAAATAAATGTTTTTATATTATATATTTTTTATATTATAGAAACATCATCAATTAGATTAATAGTAATATATTGTCTTTTCAGGTAATACTTTGCTTAAATAGTATTATTATTCATTTAAACTTATTTTACTTTAAAAAACGGACTTAAACAGTAGATACTCCAATGATGTAGAAGGAGTTTTTTTAATATTAAGATAAATTATTTATCTTTTCATTCTTTTTCTATAATCAGAAGGTGACATATCTTCTATCTTTTTAAAGACTTTACTAAAATAACTTTGATCTGTGCAACCTACTTCAAAGGAAATTCGAGTGGTATTCCATGGAGTATTTTCCAATAATCTCTTAGCTTCTTCAATTCGGACCTTGGTTAGATACTCGAACAAGGTAAATCCGACTTCTTTTTTAAAAATATGACTTAAATAATAAGGGCTTAAATAAACTACCTTGCTTATGTCCTCTAATTTTATCTTCTTTTTATAATTTGCTCGAATAAATTCTTTCGCCTTCATTATAATATTAACATTTCTAATATTTCTATTTTCATAAACACATTCAGTAAATCTATCCAAAACTTCTACAATCCAAACACATAATTCTTCAATAGATTTAATCTTACCCAATTTTTGAATATATTCAAAATTCAATCCCAAAATCATTTCTAATTCCGCATTACCTTCTACGGCAGCTCGAGAAAGAACTACGGCTAATTCCAGGATTCGAGCTCGAACTAATTCTGTTCGCCCAGCATTTTTAAATAGTATCTTACCTAAAATTTCATTTAAAACCTCTCTGGCTCCCTCTTTATCCCCCAACCTAACTCTCTTTAGTAGCTCTCTCTCTGTTTCTAAAGGATAAATCGAACTAATATAAATAAAAGAATTCTCCTCTTCCTCTTCTTTTTCAAGTAATTCTAACTCTTTTCTTTTCATCATCTGAATTTCTTCAGATATCCTTGCCTGTTGAATATATTTTTCTTGACGCATTTTAGCATCTAACAACTCCGTATTAGATAAATAATTAGCTGCCATATAAAGTATATCTGCAGCGGCTTTAACTTTTTTTTCAGAGACAATCTTTATCTCTTTCAGAGCTTCTCTTAATTTAAATTCTTCTATTCCTAAATTCTTAGTCATTTCTATTACTTCTTTTATAAAATAAGGAGCTGGTTTTCGCATTAAAATTCCCTCAGAAATAAAAGAACCAGAAAATTCCCCATCAATTAACACCGGAGTAATCCAGGTTATAATACCTAAACGGCATCGAAAAATATAAGAATTTCCATATTCAGCACTTCTTAAACCATTATCATAGAACGATTTATAGCACTCCTTTCTTCCCTCTGAACTGCTTTGAATTAATTTACAAAAGGCACACCCATTTCTAATAGAACTGGATGGTGAAAATATTCTCTCACCCCTGTCATTTAAAAAATGTATTTGAAATCCTGTTAATCTTACGTAAGAATCTAAGATCCATTTAATTACCTTTTTCATTTGAAAAATATTTCCCTCATTAGATTCTTTATTTACAAAATTATCCTGCATAATTATTCCCTGTCTTTTTGTTTAAATAAACAGAAGATAAAGCTAAAGTTTAAAATGGATATATAATCTTTTAGCTAAATCCTCTTTCTTGGTAGAGAAAAAGTAAGTATATTTATTGGCATTATTATAACAAATTTTATATCTTTTACAAATTCAACAATTGGTTTGAACATTGGTTCGTTTTGATCCTGTTTTTAGTATCTGTAGTAGGCACAATTTCAGGGGAAAAAGTAAAATCAAAGGTTATCTATTCCTACTTTTCCTTCTAATCTCTTGTAGTTATATAGAAAATTCTATTTTATCCCGAAGGAGCTTTCTCCTATCAAAAATTATCATAGCTATATAGGATGGTTATCTCATAATTTACTTTTCAATCTCTTTAATAATTTATCCAGAGGAAGTGCATTTATTATATCTTTTTCTTCCAACCATCCTCGGCGAGCTACATCTACTCCTAAATTCATAAATTCTAACCCATCGATACTGTGAGCATCAGTCTCAATGGCTAATTGCGCTCCCCTGTCTTTAGCCATCCGGCAATAGACATCATTTAGATCGAGCCTTTCCGGATAGGCATTTATCTCTAAAATAGTTCCCGTCTTCGCAGCCATGTCCATTATCTTATCAGTATCCACTTGATATGCTTCACGGTATCCGATTAAACGTCCGGTGGGATGAGCAATAATATTTACAAACCTGTTTTGCATAGCTTTTATAATTCTCTCAGTAATAATTTTACTCTCCTGCTTAAAGCCAGAATGAATAGCCGCAATTACCACATCTAATTTACTTAAAATTTCGTCAGAAAAATCTAAGCTGCCATCTGATTTTATATCTACTTCGATTCCGGTTAAAACGGTAAAATTATTTAACTCTTGATTTATTTTTTGAATTTGCTCCACTTGTTCTCTAAGTCTTTCCTCGACTAATCCACCGGCAAATTTAAGTGATTGTGAATGATCAGTAATGGCGATATATTTATAGCCTCTCTTCTTTGCTGCTTCCGCCATTTGTTTAATAGTATGTGCCCCATCACTCCACTTAGTATGAAGATGCAAATCACCTTTAATCTGGGAATATTCTATCAGTTGAGGTAATTTATTTTCCTGTGCTGCCTCAATTTCTCCTCTGTCTTCTCTTAGCTCTGGCGGGATAAAAGGTAAATCTAAAATTCGATAGATTCCCTCTTCTTCTTTCCCGGTTATTCTCTGCCCGGTTTTAGAATCAAATACTCCGTATTCATTTATCTTCAAACCCCTCTTTAGGGCTAATTCTCTCAATCTGATATTATGGGCTTTAGAGCCGGTAAAATATTGAAGAGCTGCTCCGAAACTTATTGGCTCCAGTACTCTTACATCCACATGAATGTCATCCCTGGTAATAACACTTGATTTGGTAGGTCCTTCAGCCAAAATTTCTCTCACCTGAAGTAAAGAGGTAAAGGTTTTCATTATCTTCTCAGGCTTCCGGGAAGTGACCAGGATATCGATATCCCCAATAGTCTCTTTTTTCCGCCTTAAACTCCCGGCAAAGCTTATTTTATCCGTCTCTTTTAACTGACGCAAACTCTCCACAATCTCTTCAGCTAAAGGCAAAGCAGTACCTAAAAGAACCCTTTCTTTCCGTCTTCTATATAATTCTATTCCTCTTAAAATATTAGCTTCCGATTTTTCGCCCATCCCCGGTAAATCTTTAATCTGATGTTCCTTAACTGCTTTTTCTAACTTCTCTATATTATCTACACCTAATTCTTCATATAGAAGCTTAGCTGTCTTAGGTCCCACTTCAGAAATATCCAAAAGCTCTATCACCCCGGAAGGTACAGTCTCTTTTAATTTTTCATAATACTCAAGTTTGCCAGTAGTCAAGAACTCCTCAATCTTTTTGGCTATACCTGTGCCGACTCCCGGGATATTGCTTAATCCTCCCTGGTGATAAATTGTTTCTATATCAATAGGCAAATTCTCTAAGACTAAAGTTATCTTTTCATAAGCTCTAATCTTGAAAGGATTTTCTCCTTTAATCTTTAATATCCTGGCAATCTGCTCAAATATTCGGGATAATTCTAAATTTTTCAATTCCCTCACCCTCCATTATTATATAATAAAACTCCTATTATCTTTTTTCTTTTCTTTTATATATAGCGTCTACAATCACAAACTATTTTTTTAATTAAAACCCTGTTTACTTTATATATTCTACAAAACTCTTAAAATTCCTCTTTTTTATAATACTTTCAAATTTAACCTCACTCAACCCCTTATAAAATAAGGCTTTCCACCTACATCTAATATAAGCCATTTTAAGCCCTTTTAAGCGCCTATTTTAAAAAATATGATAAATCGCCCCAGGCAAGCTCAAGAAACGCTTCTACGGCAATTTTTCGCTGAAAGCCTTATTTTGCAAGGCTTTCAGACTGCTAAAAATAGAATTTTTGGCCATTTTCTGCCTATTTTCTCGCTATTTTAGAACTACTATCACTATCCCATATAACAAAAAAACGCAGAAACCCTTATATTTTCTGCGTTTTAGAGCTTTACTATTTTTTCCTATAAAAACTGATAATCCTCTAATTCTATATATATATTTATCTCCCTTACTTAGCTAAAAATCAGTTTTCCTGTTCCTATCTTTTTCTACTTTTAATTACAGAAAAGTACCGTCTCCTGTCGTGCTCAGGAAAGTCCTGTAAAATAAGGGTTCTAAAGGTAGATTGCGCATTTTTGATTATACGGGCAAAATTTGCCTCAACTTATACACTTTTACCCTCGTAAAATGGGCGTTTTTTGGCCCATTTTTACCCCCTTCAAAATCTGAAAGTGGCTATTTGTAAGGGTTACAGAGTTTTGAGAAGGTCAAAAAAGTTAAAAAAACGTCGTGCCGATTTTTCGAAAATTGAAGTACGTTTAAAGGCACTCTCCGTGCGTTAAAAGGGTATTCCTGAAGGGGGTTAAAACCCTTGTAAATATTATATCACTAATTGCAAGCCTTGTAACAGAGAGCATGTCCCGTTAGGGTAGGTTAGTTTTAGCCGTCACGGAAATACCTTGTTAGCCGAAGTGGCTTTATTTTTCAACTGACACATTTTGAAACCAATAACCATTAATAAATATTTTTTCTTCTAATTTATACTCTATATCGTTTGTGAAAATTGGTCCCCCTGTCACCAATGTATGATATTCACCATTTTCCCCAACAGGGTCGACCCTCTTTTTTCAAGTATCCTTTTCAAATTTTTGTCTAATTCACTACCCAATAATTCTTTACCTGATAACTTATCATCTTTAACAGCTACAATTATTGCTTTAAATCCATAATCAATAAATTCTTTGATTATTTTTCTTCTGGGTTTTTTCCATAAAGGAAGATATTCTAACATATTAGTTTCATTGCAAACTTTCTTAACCCAATTTTTATAGTCTTCTATATCTATATCACCATACACTCCAATATTAATCCCACTTTCTTTAATTTCTTTTAATGCTGTTATAAAGTTTGTTTCATAATCTTCCCATGATGTAGCATACGTACTAAGTGGAATATTTAAGGATCCAGACTGCTCTCTATTAACATTGTAATTAACTTTTTAGGTATGCCACCTTGTTTGAGAGCATAATACAAAGATAAACAAGAGTCTTTGCCTCCGCTCCAGGAACAAAAAATGTTTTATTATTTATATTCATGTATAATTCTCCTTTTTATACTCGTCAAGCCATTTCATCTAACGTTCCGAGTATATGTGACGTTTGCCCGAAGGGCAAATACGGCGAAGCCCGGAGCGAAGTGGAGCACATATGCTCTGTTATACGCTGTTGCTATTTTTTTGTTCTATTCTAATTAGAGTTATAAAAGATGAAAAAATTGTTGTTAATAGCTGTAAGAATGGTGAAATAAATATCATTAGGATTAGCCAACCAATAAAACTTATTTTAGGGTCATAGAGAATAAAAGGATGTCCAAAATTTTGAAAATCAGACATGGGATCAAAAAGCATTGGAATTGTTCTCCCCCAGATAACAATCATTAGTAGAAAAGTGAAGACTGATGCCAAGAAGGATAATTTCAAAATTTTATAAAACATTAAATGAGAATATTCTACGGACATACAGATTCTTTTAACAATATACCAGCCAAGTGGAAATCCAAATAATATGCAAAAAATTGGAATGCCCATACCCATTCCAACACATATTATCTCGATAAGTATGTATAAAATAATAACAATTTTTGCATCAAGTTTTAATAATTTTTCCGTCATATTACTATTTATATTCCTTTTGTGTGACAGGGGACGTCAGACCGTATGAAAAGTCACGTTAGTGTAAACTTTAGTGGGGTAGTTAGAAGAAAATATATTATATATTTAATAATACCTTCTTTATGTTAGTAATAAGAAAAAGTCACCTTCTATTTGCATATAAAAACCTAACATGATATAATAAAACCATAGAAAATAATACAAAAGAAAGAAAAAGGTGAATGCCATGAGTTATATCCAGGGTGAGGACCGAAACCAGATCATCCTCTTTCCCGAAAGCATCGAGGAATACATTGGTAAAGATAATAAGGGAATGACCATTTATGTTACCAAACAGGTCTACTCCAATGGGACCGGAGATAAGGATTTCTATCCCGATCGTTTTAGTTATGATGCGGATAACGATTACTATCTGTGTCCTGCCAGACAAAAACTGTATTATTACCGAACCCGAAAAAAACACAATCAGATTCTCGGTGATGATTATCGTAATAGCAAAGCCTGCCAGAGATGTCTGTAAAGCCCAGGTGTACCAAAGCCAGAAGGGGCAGGACCATCTTCCGCCATAGGAACCAGGACTTCTTAGATTATATTGATGAGCAGACCCGAAAGAATCTTCCAACCTATAAGCTCAGGCAGATGATTGTGGAACATCCCTTCGGCACCATCAAGAGGGCCTGGGGTGCCTCCTATTTTCTGACCAGGTGTAAGGTTTCAGTCAGTGCCGAAATTGCCTTATCCTTCTTAGCCTATAATCTCAGGCGGGTGATCAATATTTTGGGAACAGAGGAAATCTTAAGAAGATTAAGAGAGAATAAGCGGGCAGTACTGGTATCATAGACCGGTATTTCTTTTTTTCTTTCCTATTATTTTATCAAAGAACTGAAAAAGAAGATGAGTTTTACAGTTTCGTACTATTATTGAAGAGTTTGTTGGTGTTTTTCACACGGTCTGACGGTTCTTTGTCACACTTTAATCCTCAATACTATACCTCGATTAATACCTAAAATTTCAGCTATCTCCCTGATGGACAAATTAGATTTCTTTTTTAGATTTAATATCAAATCATCCTTATAATATCTATTCTGGCTTTTAGAAATATCTTCTATCTTTAGTGGTCAAGACTTGCAGGAATTTCCTATAATCTTCGTCTAGGCATAATAATTTCCCTGTAGCCAATTTTTTTAATTATATAACTATTTGCACAATGTGACAAAGAACCATCACTGTCACATTTATGGTTTTACGCATAATTCTAATACTTTAAAAACTTGATCCCGGCTTAGTCTCAACTTGGTGCCAGCTTGGTGCCTTTTAGGAGATAGGCTGGAAATTGAACTGAGTATACAAACGAAACGTTCCCTTTTCAGATTGCCTTTTTTTACACGGTCTGGCATCCCCGTGACATTTGACACTATAACATCGTTCTAAAACTAGGGACAAGAAGATCTAATATGACAAAATCAAATTTTTCTTTGCTTAAATAATCCTGCCTGTCTAAGCTCTCGCTGTACTTCTCGATAAACTTGGCCAAATTCAGGGATGGATGCCATCTGAGACGAAAGACGCATTTTCCAAAGTTTTTTAAACCGGGTTTCTTTACGCAGAAATTCTTCCCTTACATCGGTTAATTTTTTTCCTCGGAATTCCCATTTCTCTTCAACAGCCTCAATCAACTCAGCAATATCCACATACTGATTAGAAGTCAGATACCATATATCATAAAGGTCTCGCGGTTCGTTACGCGCTCTATCTAATAAAGCAACAACTTTCTCTGCAGCTATTTCATTAATAGAATAGGTGCGAATCGCCGCATCCTCAGGTAGATCTTCATATTCTTTATATCCCCTGAGAATTATTTTCTCTTCGACAGGATAAACAATTTTTTCCCTTATTGTAATATCTATCTTGACTTCCTTGCTAGAAACACCGGGTAGGGGCCCTTCGTAACCCAAGAAAAAGGTATAAGTGTTTTCATGGGTGTGCCGATCGTAATGGCGAAAATTTAGTTTGATGCCTGAGGATAAATATATGTGCTTAAAGGCAATATCAAGATTCTTCTGGATATTCTTAAAGATACACTCTTCTGCTAGAGTAAAATCAAGATCTTCTGAAAAACGATAGTAGGGAATGTAACACTTCTTGATGCATGTACCTCCTTTGAATAGAAGAGTATTCTTAAGAGCACTATGGGATAATCCTATTAAAAACCAGGAGAGACAATAGTCACGTTCGAGAACTGTCTCTGGAACACGTCGACCTCCTTTTCGTACAAGTCGATTAGAGAGTAATGAAAGATTTCGCTGGGGTATCATTAGCTATGTCCTCACTACAGATAGAAGCTCTTCAGGAGATACATTAAGTTGGAGTCTCCACTTTCGCAAGAATTTTCCTTCAGATGGCAAAAGCGGATCTAACCGCACATAAGTCTCTGTTAAATATGAACAAAGGATTTCCCAGTCTTCCGAAGTACCGATTTTATAAAGTTCAAGCAAAAATCCAAGTCTACGAATAACAGCACCTACACCAATCTTTATTGCATAACTGATAAGTCGGTTTATATTAACATCCTGGTGACGCATCCAAAGTCCTTTGGCTACTTCTGTTAGACCACCGCAATATTCCGGTTGCTTAAGACCATCGATAATTGTTCGTTCAAGATCACTAACTCTTACTTTATCTTGTTTTGTTACCCAGTGGTCACTTATACCAAAGAAATACCTCTTCTGGTTATGGATAAATCTAAATTCAATACCCTGTGCAGTAATAGACCTGCGCGGTTTCAAGGTCGTTATATAAACAACTAATTGAGGCTGAGTAAGCCCTCCATGAATTTCCATAGCTGTAGCATGGGAGAGAAAGTAGTTTTTCCCACCCATAATTTCACGAGCCACAACGAATGGGTTCCCTATATACTCGGCTTCTTTCCCCAGCTCGAATGGGACTAAAATAAAAAGTCCTGGTTTTAAACGTGTAGCAACTCCTCTATTTACAAGCTTGCGGACAAAATTGCGCGAGGAAGCTCCATCTGAATGAAGAATTTTTTGTACTTCCTTCAAGCGAAATATGGGCTTATTTTGCTCATAAAGCGTGATAACCAAATGAGCAGCTTGGGGTCCAAGGGTCTTTAGTTTATTATTTTTATAACGCATTTTGTGTCCTCCTAAGCCATATTTTACATTAATAATATAACATTATCAAGAAGAAAGTTATATTTATATTGCATTTTGTGTCCTCGCAGGACACAAAATGCATTCATAATACAATAAAAATAGGTTTCTGTCCCTATTGTTTAACTCAAAACCTCACTCAACCCCTTATAAAATAGCTTTTCACCTACACCTAAAAATAAGCCCTTTTAAGCGCCTATTTTAAAAAATATGAACAATCACCTCAAAAAACGCCGCTATGACAATATTTCTGCATTTCGTGGTCAAACTGGTTTACAGACATGCCATGTGCTAGGACCCCGACAACAGACCATTCAATGCAACACTCGGTATAGGTGGTTGGCTATACCTTACCCAACAAGGACTTTCACCCTGCAAGAAATATAGAACTTCTTGGCGCTCTTCCGGTAAAAGTTTACGAATTATTGCTCTGGCGTACCTGTCTCTAATTATTATAATTTCATTCCCATATATTCCCAATCAAAACCCTTACATACATTTTCCCAAAACTGTTAATTATAAACTTGTTACAAATCAAAATAAGTAGATAAATTACCAGCAAGATTATTGATGCAATAAAAAGAGTTTTATTATTTTCTACATAAGAAAAATAAGTTGTTATTCCAGAAAATAAAACAGAAATAATTGTTCCCCCTATTAAATTTCTCCAAAATCCATATTCAATGTTATGTTGAAGTAATAATTTTCCGCTTCCTACTTTCTTTCTTGCTAAACTCATAATTTCAGAAATTCTTTTCCTGGAATTTATTTCGTTTTCCTTTTGTTCTTCCTATATGGGAAGTTTTAATCCAAAGTCTTTTTCAAGTTTTTCATAAATTTTTATTTTGTATTCATTGCTATATTCTGAGTTTGAAAAAAGTAAAAATTCAGTCGTTGGTATATATATTTTTTCTTTTTCAAAAAATGTTTTTGATAAGTATCTATTAATTTGAGATAAAAAAATACAGAATCACAATTGAAATTGTAAGATTTCCAGCAAATTTCAAGTTTCCTAAAAATGCTATAAAAATAGAAATTTCTTGACTAAGAAAAAAGTATTGGAAAAGTAAAATCGGAATTGCACAAATTATCGCTGGGGCAATTCTAGCTTGTAAGTTATATTGATTAAACATAATTATTTCTCGTTAGAGCTTAAACTCTACCCCCCTCCTTTTACTTTTTAGCGTTAACAATTGTATCTGTTACAATTATTTATTCTTCCACTTGATCATAAAATGGTAAAGGATCTGCATTACTCCAGCCCCGGTCAGGAGCATCAGGAGATCTTTGACATATTGAAACACCTTTAGTAGGCTTTCTGGGGTCAGGTCTTGCAATATCACTTTTTATCTTCTCCCTCGATTTTTTTAACCGTTCTGCTCACTGTAGTAAAATGCACGCCAATATATTCTGCTATATCTTTTAAAGTATAGCCATACTGGAGGTGAGCCTTATACATTACTTGATCTTTTGGCTTCTTGTCCTTATATTTAAAGATCTCATTCAGGTGTGGTCTGGTCATATTGCTAATATGGTATAGCCCTTGTTATATTGCAAGACCTGAACTTCCCATCTGAAAAATCAAGATAATTTTAAACTTTTCTATGCAACCTTCCTTAACTCTTTCCTGATAATATAGTCTCTATCTTCAGTTAACATTTTATGGATTACTTTAATCATTTGCCGGGCCAGGCAGCGAAGGGCTATAAATTTCATCGTTAAGAACTCCCCTATTTTTTTTCTTTCTCTTCTTCCTTTTTTTCTTCTTTTTTATCTTTAGATTTAGAAATGAATTTATCCATAATTGAGGGGAATTTTTCTAATATTACTTCCAAAGACCCTGATTTACGCAAAGATATTAATTCAACTTTTTCTTCTTTTATGACGATAAAAGCCGATGGTCTTGCTTTGACGCCCAGACCCATTCCGCCGCCATATTTTTCCTGATCTTTGGTATCTTTATCTCCTCCAGAACGAGTACCCACACCCATACCAAAAGTTACTTCAACAATAGGAACTATGGTTACCTCTCCTATTTTTATCTCTTCTCCCACCAAAGTTTTAGAAGTTAAAAAATCCCGCAGCTTTTCGAATAATACTTCGACCTGTTTATGTAATTCTTCTTTCATTATAGATACCTCCTAAATTAATTTTTTTTCGCCTTTTTTATTGTTTCTCGGAAAGTCTTAGATAAGACTAATTGTAAGGTATAAAAGATAATAACAAAACAAAATATCTGGCCTTTTAAAAATAATTCTCCTTCAAATATTTCCCGATCGAAAAAGGGATTAAATTTAATATCGTAACCATAAAAATAACTAGAAAACAAGGCAATAAAACCACATAGTGTTCCAGTGTCGGCAGGATCATCAAAACCATAAAATATTCGGGCTCGAAATTCACGGATAGCAATATGTTTTAATACTTTTCCCATAAATTTAAATATTCGACTTAAAAAAGATTTATTAATCAGTGCTTTAAAATTATATTTACTTTCTTTTTTCTTTTTCTTCGTTTTTTTTGTTTTAGTTTTTATCCTTATGCCCAAAATTTTTACATCTATTTCCAGCTCTTTATTCTCTTTTTTTTCGAAATTACAGCAAACAGCACTAAAAAACCAATTAATTCTTACCGAAAAGAGAATTTTCTGGTTTTTACTTGCCTGGATACAAAAAAATATTGGTACAAAAAGGATTGCCATAAAAATAGATAAGCAAACTATCAGAATATATTCTATCATATTTAAACCTTTGGGGTCAGGCTTCACAAGTTCACAAAACAATTACATCACTCTATTATTCTGTCCTTTTGCCTGAAAGTTTGGACACATTTAAAGGAAAAGGTCTCTCCTGTTACCTTCATCCAGATTAAATATTAAATTTATTTAAAAGTTAATATATCAGATATACTACACTTATTCTAAAAATCCTTCTTTTTTTTAAGGAAAATTTATTTTCTAGGTAAAAGGGGGAGACACTTTACTTTTGGACACAGGAAAGGAATAAAAATGAGAGAGATGGAGTTTGTTCAGCTCGGGATTTTCCCTGGCCTTCCCTCTTAATCTCTTGCTAAAAAGTATAAAAAAATGGTAAAATTATAATAATTTAAAGATACTTAATTATCTAAAATAATTATCAGTAGTTCTTTTCATTAATGTTTACTTCAATAATTAAAATAAAAGGGAGTAAAAAATTGATGTCTAAAAATCTTAATCCACTTACTATAGAAGAAGTGGCAAAGGAATGTAGAAATTGCAAGAAATGTCCTTTGTATCTTTCCCGCACCAAGGTTGTCCCCGGAGAGGGAAATGCAAAATCTAAGGTAATGTTTATCGGAGAAGCACCGGGAGAAGAGGAAGACCTCAAAGGCAAACCTTTTGTAGGAAAAGCTGGCCGACTTTTGACTAAAATCCTACAATCAGTTGATATAAAAAGAGAAGATATATTCATAACCAATATGTTAAAATGCCGACCACCGGCTAATCGTAATCCTTCCAAAAGCGAGATAGAAACCTGTCTTCCTTATTTAGAAACCCAGATTGCTTTAATCAATCCTAAAATTATTGTTGCTCTGGGTAATGTTCCCACTCAATTTCTTTTAGAAACCACCCAGGGAATTACTAAGCTTCGAGGTCAATGGTTTGATTGGATAGGCGGTATAAAAATATTTCCTATGTTTCATCCTAGTTACTTATTAAGAAACGAAGCAACTTTCCCGGGCAGCCCTAAAGAATTAACCTGGAAAGATATAAGAACTCTTAAAAAAACTATCGCCGAACTTTAATACTTATTTCTTACAGAATTATTCTCTCGAAGCTCAATCTGTTGCAAAAGATCTTCCTTACCATTTTCTATATGTTTTCTCATTAATTGTTCTGCCCGTTCTTCATCTTTGTTGATAAGAGCTTCTAAGATTACCTTATGTTCTTCTATCGATTCTTCTTGTCTTTTCTTTCGAGATAAGATCTCGGAAAAACGTTCTCTGGACCTTTCATAAACATTATCTAACAAAAAAATTAGCTCTTTATTATTACTGCTTTTTTCTATGACCTGGTGAAATTTTTTGTTTAACTTAAAAATTTCTTTAAGGGAACCTTCTCTTAATGATTGCTCACTTTGGAGGATAATCTCATGTAAGTCTTTTATCTGAAGAGGAGTGATATTGCGGGCTGCCTTTCTGGCTGCTAGGCCTCTTAAGACGCTGCTAATATCGTAAAACTCGGTCAACTCTTTTGTGGTGGGGAGAGGAGCTACTTTTACCCCCTTAGGAGGAGAAGGAACAGCTAGGCCTTTTTGGATTAATTCGATAATTGCTTCACGGACAGGAGTTCTACTCACCTCCATTAATTTGGCTAATTTCGATTCCACTAATCTCTGGCCTGGTTTTAAATCACCCCGGAAGATGGCTTTACTTAAGATAGAATAGACCTTATCTCTGGTTACTACCTTCTCGCTTAGGTCAACCTTGAGGTTGTATTCTGTTGACTCTTCAAATTGTGTATTGTTTGTCAAATTTTCACTTCCTTATATTAAGGATACAATAAAAAGATTAATACTACAAAATTTATTTTAAAGAAAATTTAAAAAAAGACGGCCTGGCACAGGCCGTCTTCACAATAAGCCAATTGTCATGCCAACTACTGAGTTTTTTACCTTTTATTCTTTCTTCTCCAAAACCTCTAATGGTGTAGTAGCTCTTGAACCTTTGTCGCCAATAGCTTCAATGGTGTAAACACCAGGTTTAAGCATTACCTTTGGAATACCGCCCCGAGGTTGAAGTTTGAAGGCGCCATACTCATTAACGGTTACAATTCCTCCGGTTCCAGTTACACCAAATGCGTATGGTACATCATCAACAGTAAGAAGAACTCTGACTTTCTCTCCCGGAACAAATCCAGCACCATAAAAAGTCAACTTCGTTAATGGTTCTCCGCTAATAGGAACAACCACAAGGCTGGGAACCTGGAGATCAGAAGCTAAAACTATAGAACCAAAGGCAATTAATAACAGTGCTATGATAAAAAACATGCTTGGCTTTTTCCAGTTCATCATTTTAAGCACCTCCCAATGCGTTTGTCTATATAACAACTTAAATCTAATTTTAGTAAGTAATGATTATTTTGTTTATTTGGTTGGTTACCCTGCAAAGGGGAAATATCTTTTCCTCCTAAACAGGTAACCCAATTTTCTTAGATAGTAAAAGACTATTGATTTTTCCCATTTAACAATTTACTTAAAAGCCTTGATCGAGTAAAGCATTTATCCCTTATTTACACTCTGGGGGGATAAAACGTTCTGGAACTTCAATGCCATTCTCTAAGCAATACTTATAAAGTCCGGCATGAATAGGAATTTCACCACCCGGGGCAATTAACTTAAAGGCATCAGCAATGGGATCCCATCCTTTTACTCCGCGATACGCAGATTCAACTGTTTTAAAACCTTCCATATATGCTTTTACTATTTCATAACCAACTTCTTCCGGCATATTCGAAGAGGCAACCGCTCCAACTACCTGCCCTTCTTCCATAATCGTCGGGTTATTTGGAAGTTGTTGAATACTGCCTTTTTTCGTTTCAAAGAAAATAATATAGGGGTATTTTGCTCTTATCTTCTTCATATTTTCTTCACTATAACCGATAACTGCTAAAGGAGTTTTTAAATTGACTTCGATTAATGAAGAATCTAAAGAAGCCATAGAGCTTGACTTTTGCAACCCACTGATCTTCCCTTGTTTAAAAGCTGTAATCGCATCTCCCAGTGATGCAGGTACTAATTTAATTCCGGTCCCTAAAACTTTGTTGAATTTTATAAAATTAGCCGTAGAAGAAGCCCCCGGAAAACCAGGACAGAATTTCTTTCCAGCTAAATCGTCAAAAGTTTTAATACCCGAATCAGCGCGAACGTGAAGCCTATTGGTAATTGCATTTCTAAGGAATAACCATCTTATTGGCTCCCAACCTTCGCCCTCAAAAGTACTAATACCTTTATACAACTGCATGGCAGAAGCAGAATCCACACACAAGGCAAAATCAAAAGCACCGTCTTTAATCCGTCTTAAATTATCCAGAGCAGCTCCACTTTCAATAACAGTAACCCTTATATCATTATCAGCCTTATTAATTACCGAAGCAGTAGCTACGGCCCAGGCGTATAATCCTGAAGTAGAAGAAGTACTACCCATGTTTAGATATGTTGTTTTGGCAAATCCTACATTTAAACCAACCAAGAGGACCAAAACCATAACCATTACCAAACCAGTTAATAGTCTTTTTTTCATTATTTTTCACCTCCTTTCTTTTTTGAATTTTTTCAATTATTTATTTCAAAACTACAAAGATAAAAAATACTAAATAATTGAAAATATACTAAAAAATAAATATTTCATTTATTAGTAATTACTTTTTAACTTTAAACTTTTATTATAAAAATTTATTACTAATATTTATGCTTCTATAGCTTTCAGCTTCTTAACTATAAAGCTCTGTAACAAAAAGAGTGGAACTCCAACTAAAATACCAATAACCGACAAAATATGGCTGGGATACATAAGCAATAAACCACTTCCCACGAATAATACCCTTAGTATAAGGTTAAATTTACTATTTATATGAGCAAAGAAACCAAAAGCCAGCATAATTGCACCTATAAATGCGCTTCCGCTGTAAATCACTACACTAAAAAAGTCACTACGGCCGACAAGTGCAGGATTAAGGACAAAAAAGTAGGGTATGATAAAGGCTACAATACCAAGTCTTACTGCAACCAAGGCAGTTTTAAACCAATTACTTTTTGCAATACCAGCAGCTACAATGGCTTGAGTACAAGTAGGAGGAGTTACTCCCCCTAAAATTGCCCAGTAAATGAAAAATAAGTGTACGGTTATCTCATCAATACCCAATTGCAAAAGTGATGGCGCAAGGATAGAAAGAGACAATATATAGGTCGGAACTACCGGAAGAGAAGTTCCTAAAAGGAAAGGAATAAAAGTGGCAATAAAAAGTGCCAAAAATAGATTATCTCCTCCTACTTCTAATATTAATCCACTTAATTTTGGTGCTATGCCAGTTATTCCAATCATATTAACTAAAATATTAACCGCTACTAATATGGGAACAATTTTCGCCAACCCCAATCCTCCTTCATACAATCCTTTCCCTATTTTAGTAATAGTCTCCTTAATCCCGGATGGAGAAAGATCGGATAACAAAAAGACAATAACTACTGCAACACAAGCATAAAATCCAGCAAAAACAAGAGGACTTCCTTTGGCTATAAAATATAATAAAACTCCTGTAGGAATAACCAGTGAGGCAACCCTTCTAAAAGTTAAAATACTCTTCCAACTGGGAATTTCACTTTCTGGTACAGCTGCTAAACCAGAACGTATGGTTTCAAAATGAACTCCAGCAAAAACACCAGCATAGTAAAGAAGGCAAGGTATTAAAGCATAACCGATAATCTTAATATAAGGAACTCCTAAGAATTCTGCCATTATAAAGGCTGCTACACTCATAATGGGTGGGGTAATTCCGCCACCAGTAGAAGCAATAGCTTCTACACCAGCTGCAAAATTAGGATCATATCCTAATCTTTTCATTAAAGGAATAGTATAATTCCCGGTAACAGATACGTTAGCTACTCCACTACCTGAGATGCTCCCAAAAAGTGCGCTGGATACGACTGCTGTTTTAGCCGGTCCGCCACTATATCGCCCGGTTAGGGCAAGAGCAGAATCAATAAAGGTTTTCCCTCCCCCTGCACCAGAAATAAGGGCACCAAAGATGATAAACATACCGATAAAAGTCGCAGACATTCCGGTAATGCTTCCATAAATTCCCAATGGAGAGAAGTATACTGAATTGATAACAAACTTCCAGGATAGACCTGCTAACCTCCACATACCGGGCATTATTGGGCCGGCAAAGACATAGAGAAATAAAAGTGCAACAAATATTGGTATTGCCCATCCTACTGACCTCCGAGCAGCATCAAGAATTATTAAAATTAAAGCTGAACCTATAATCAAATCGAATGTAGAAGCACTTCCGGGAACCATATAAATTTGCATAGCTTTCAAGAATGTATTAACATTGGCAATAATTATCACGGCAATAACAAATAAATCCCAAAGGGAAATCTTAGTTTGTTCTTCCTTTGATTTACCATAAGGAAAAGCTAATGAGGCAAGTGAAATTCCTAAAATAATATGAATCGCCCTTAATTGTAAATCTATTAAAGATAAAAAAATAGGAAGCGTCAACTGGGTAATGGCAAAAATTAAACCTCCCCAAAACAATACATTAGTTCTATTAAATATTTTACTCCTGTCAATTTGAACAGACATTATATTTTACCTTCCTGATTTAACTTTTTATATAAACTTCTTCTTTATTTTTTCTACTTATTGGCTATATATAACATGGGTTTATTTTTTAAAATATTAATTTATAACTCTAAAGGTTTGAAATGTTTTTTCAAAATACGGATAGCCCTTTCGGGGTCAAGTCTACCGTAAAGCCCACCCACAGTGGAGAGAATATAGGAGGCATCAAGTAATACTTTCCCATTGGGACGCAAGATCGTATATTCCTTCGGGTTAAAAAGAGCACCCTTAGCAATTGTTTTTATGTTTTCCCAAAGATAATCCTTGTTTTCCTTACATTTATGGTAAATTGTTCCGCCAACTAAAACCAAAGTACAATCCTGGGTAAAGAAATTGATTCCCTCCTGCAAAAAATAGACATCGGTTTCTTTTACATGTCCAACATTATTTGCGGTAGCTATGGCTAAAGTTTCTTTAGCAAGGATACTTCTGATAAAATTTTCTTCTTCTGTTTCAGGCATTATATGAGGATTATTATGGATCCATTTCAGGTATTTACTTAATTGTATATGCCACTTTCCATCTTTTTTCTCCAGAAATTGATCAAGATTATCGCTATTTCCTTGAAAATTAGGATATTTTTGATTAAAATCGTCGCTAATTTCCTTTTCTATCCTTCCACTTTTAAATTTCTCTAATTCCATTAAATTTTCTGCATTATAAGCTAATCCATATTTACCCTCTACCCTTCGGTAAGCTAAAGGATAATTAGGAGTTTTTAATATAGTCCTCTTTGCCTTTTTCTTGGGATCATCCCAGGGGTAAAGATATAGTGGGTTAGAGCGCACATTAGAGAAAAAGTCGGTGGTGCAGCCACCTACATCCAGAGCTACAATATTTCCCAAACCTTCCTCTTTTCCATAACCCCGAGCCAATAGATTAATTCCTAAAAAGGCAGCTCGAGGGGTTGGAATGAATTTAGCACTCATAAATTCTTCTACCACGTCAAATCCTTTTCCTCGAATAACTACCGTTTGGAATAGTTCTCGAATTGCCTCATTTACTACCTCAATATTAAATTTATTTACTTCAGGCATGATATTCCCTGTAGCTCTAACATCAATATTGTGACTGTGGAAAATATCTAAAATTTCTTCTGTTACATCTTCATTCCCTGCATAAATTATCGGTATTCCATATTTGGCATAGGTAGCTAATTTTGCAGTTTCAGCTAAATTTTTTGCATTGTGTAAAACTGTTTCCGAATCTCCTCCATCGTTAACTCCCCCACTTAAAAGAATAATTTCCGGGCAATCTTCCAAATAAATTTTTCTGGCTTCTTCAAGAGTTAATTTTCCGCTGTAACTATTTAGAAGCTTTGCCCCAGCCGTAAGGGCAGCCAGGTCAGCGGCAAAGCCACTTTCCCTGGAAGTAGAAGCAATAGTTACCATTTTTAAGCCGCCTTTCGCGCTACTACAGGGCAATTTTACATCAAATTCATTCATTTTCTCCTTTAAAGGATCCCAGTTCCCTGCTTTTTTACACTCAGAAAGGCATCCTAAGCCATTAGCTAATCCTTCGCGGATATCATTTATGGTAGTTGGAACATAGCGTAAATCGACTTCATCTTTACTGGTATTAAAAATAGCCACTTTGGTATAAGTGCTTCCAAAATCAACGGCCAGGATTTTTTTATTTTCAAAATCAGTAATGCCCAATTCTTCTCTGAAAGCTTGAGTAGAATCTTCTTCGATAACATCTTTTGAATCTGCTAATACTGACCAATCATCCGACTGACTGATATTTTTATTAAAATACCAGGGGAATTTATTCCTTACTATATCAACTCTCTCAAATTCATCCTTGACTTTTTCTCCACAGAATGTATCAATTTTGCAACATCCATCTACTATTTTAGTCCTACACATACCTGTTAATTCATAATGCTTATCAATTACCGTAACCTGGGGCGCCTGGAATAATCCTACCTGTAAAGCTAAATCCAGATTATCGGCACTAATCATATTACATTCACCGGAAGGATAATTTTTTCCATCTATAAGATCTAGCAACATGGTTTCATAGTTCATTTCTTGTTCTTCGGTTTTTTCTCTTTTTGCAGACACTTCTTTTGAAACTGCAAATTTTGAGAAATTTTCTAAAGTGACTTTTCCTTCATATCCTCCCATCAAAGCTAAATGGAAAATATTATACATTGCACCTTTTTTCAATTCTTCTTTACGGGCAGCTACTTTAGGAATATTCCAAATATCGGAAAGAGGCGCCCTATCATATTCTCTAAATGACTGTTTGGTAATATCACAGCTGGCAATAATATCTTCCGGCTTTGCATCATGATGTGCTTCACAATAACTAACTACATGCACAATTTCCGGTTCCATAAACATCTGCCAATAGGTAGTCATAGCAAGATGGCTTTTAGCTTCATCCAAATTGGGCGGAAAACTGGACAATCCTCCTCTGGTCTCTTTAATAATATTGTAATCAAAATGTCTGGTTAAAGGTTCGATTATCTCAAAGGCTGCTTTCATTTTAGCTAAATCGTTTAAAGGTTCAATTTCTGGCGGCAGGTCAAACATTAATTGCATAATATAGTTTTTTAAACCCATCTTTAAAGCAACTATTCCGCATAAAATATGATCAGTGACATACATATCATCTGAACACCTGCGTAATTGCCATTGATGAGGATCGTTTATTTCTAAAGGTTTATCAATTGACGCCCACCAACGCATGGTATTAAAATGTTCATTTATCCCGTCTAAAATAGAAAGCGGTCCTCTTCCGTCCAAACGGTTGTAAAAAAAGATGGGAACTGCGGGAAATGGCATATGTAAGGTATCTTCAAAAATTTTTGCCGCTTCAACTAATTCATCTGTTCCGGAATAAATTCTGGTCATAGGCCAGTTACCACATTTAGTAGCATTTTTGAGTGTTCTTAAATCCTCTCTACTTCGAATAGGAGCTCCGCCCTCTCCATTGCGATATTTTTTAGGATCTTCTTCTCCTCGATCAAATTTTGGCAAGAAAGCCTGAGTAACCTGGTCAGGTGCTAAAGATATAATTTCCAGACATCCTGCTTCACTTAAGGTTTTTACAGCATCCACCGTAGGTTTAATAGTTTCGGCAGCAGCTCCAATATGAGCCCGGATAATTGGCCGATCCTCTAATTCACGTACCTGCTTAATTCTTTCTAATAAATCATCTGACCAGGCGATTTTTTCTTTAGCAATCCGAATTCTATTACGGGCAAATTCATCCAATTCAGCCATAGTTACATAGTCATCTACTATTAAAGCAAAGAAATTTTGAAATTTCTCTTTATCTTTATACTCTTTTGCAATCTTCTCTAAGTCAAAATGCCGGTCTTTTTTAGGAGAGAATTTGTCTTCTAAAATAGGTTGACCAGTCATTGCTCTTACCAGATTAGCTGCTGGTCTTAAACCTCCAAAACAATAACGGATTCCGCCTTTTTTCGGTTCAAGTCCATATTTGTATACTTTTTCTACCAATTCTACAATTATTTCATCAACATGCAAATCGCCCAAGCGGTAGCAAAAAGATACTACTTCCGGTTTTGATTCTCTTATTTTATCTATAAGTTCATCAATGGAAACCGCTGGTCCTAATTTTATGGCAAGATAACCAATTCCCATCGTCTCCATCCATTCCGCAAATTTTTCTACCCCTAAAGTGTGGACACAGGGGTCAATGGAACAATTTAAAACTCTTCTTTTTATCTGTTTTTCCATTTTCTTCTCCTTTTACTACATAAAAAAAATTAAAAATTAAACAAATTAATAAACTATAATTTCTTCTAAATTGTTAATACCGTAATTTTGAGGAATTCGAGTATCTTTTATATCCTTTCCTTCTAAATAACCCCCCCTTATATATTCTTTTCCTATCCATTGACTTATAGTTAAAATCACTTCATCAATTACCGGCATATCTACTTTGGCCAATTGGGCAATTGCTTTAGTAACAATTAATCCATATGGTACATCTTCAGTTAAGTAACGTGCCTGAAAATCCGGTAAAAAATAATCGTCGTTTACCTTTTTCATAGGTGCACATAAACCCTTATAAGCACTATTGGTGACAAAACAATTTTGCAGAGTGCTTTTATCTGCAATTGACTCTTTGTATGAATATATTAACCAATCTTTTAAACCTAAAACATGGTTTAAATTAACACTTTTATCTATATTCTTAATTTCCTTGGTAAGTACCAATATTTCATCACTCATCATTCTTAATGTTTCGGAAATCTCTTTAGTCACTCCCTGATAAAATAAGGGGATTTTTTCTTTTCGGTATTTTAATCCCTCTTTGCCTTTGAAAAGGCCGTACATAATCCCCGGGTGAATAATCTGGCCTACATTCGCCAGGGTGAGGGTTAACATATTTGGCAATGGTTCGATTTTTAAATCAAGTATTCGAGATAAGAAAGGTGCTAATTCGGAAGTTATTTTATGAGGAAAGGCAGCCATTCCGACTGATCTTTTTTTACCTAAAATATCTACTTTACTGGCATATTCTTTTATCCGACAAGCCCAGGGAAGAGTTTGCATACCAAAAATTTTTACTTTTTCTTTTTTATTATCTTTTAAAATCTTTAAAGCGGCATATTCAAATCCGCTTCGAGCCGGAATTGCTCCTATTATTGCTTCTTCTTTTAAAAAGGGTGCTATTTGTAATAGAGTTGGTTCATGGGCGAAAGCCGGTAACGGCATAAGTATTAAATCTGCTTCTTTACATGCATCTTTGGCAAATTTGCTCACCCTATCCGGCCGGCCATATATTTTTTTATCTCTTATCGTTGCGGTTAAAAATCTTTTCTCATCAATTAATTTTTGAAAATGAGTAGATTCATTACCGTAAGGGAGAAAAATATTGAGCTTGCCGGAAAAATGGTTTCGGGTGATAGGAATCATGGCATGAGCAGCATTACCACCTCCGCAGATAGTAATCGTTTCAATTTTCATTACTGACCTCTTTATATTTCAAAAAATATCTTTATTGAGCTGAAACACTTTATCTACAAATTGCGCGTAGCAATGTAGCAATATATTTTTAATATTTTCTTAAGCAATAATATCTATTATTCCTATATTATTGTATACGGTATACCGTATACAATAATAATAACGTTATTCCATATAAAAGTCAAATATTTTTTTATCATGATTTCTTTGAATTCTGATACTCTCGAGATTTCTCTATAAAAGCTTCGAATATCTTAATAAATACAGGATAATCATTAAACATCATTTCTGGATGAAATTGTAGACCTAAAGCAAAACGATAAATAGGGCTTTCAATAGCTTCGATTATTCCGTTTTTAGCCCAGGCAGAGGCTTTAAAATTCTTGCCAGGTTCTACACAAAATTGATGATGGAAACTATTTACTTTTACCTCTGGAACTTCCAATATTTTTTGTAATTGGCTTCCCTCTTCCAAATTGATTATATGAGTAGGAATGTTACCACTACTCTCCTGCCGGTGTAGAACTCCACCTGTATCTATCTCGTCTAAAAAATTAGAACTCAGTTTCCCTCCCGCTGTTTCACAAATCATCTGCATCCCTCGGCATATTCCTAATAAAGGTGTATTTCTTTTCATGGCAGCTTCTATAAGATATTGGTCAGCAACAAATCGTTTCTCATCCAATCCTCGTAAAGTTCTTGGTCTTTTTTTTACTTCTATCCGATCACCTTTAGTAGTACCTCCACTCCCTCCTGTTAAAAATAATCCATCAATAATATCTAAAATCTTTTCGGATAAATTCTTATTAGAAAATACAGGAATAATAAAGGGTATTCCGCCGCACTTTACAATAGGTTCTATATAATTTCTACTTACTCGATAATACGGAGTTTCATCTGTGTTTCTTTTCCCTAAATTGCAAAAACAAGTAATGCCAATTATTGGGTCCATTAATATTTACCTCTTTTTATTTATATTTTATGACAAGCCACCTGATGATTTTTTGAAACTTTAATTAAAGACGGTATCTTTTCTTCGCATATTCTCCCTACTTTTGCAAAACAACGAGTTTGGAAGGGACATCCTGGAGGAAGATCAATAGGTGTTGGCACTCTACCTTTAAGTAAAATTCTTTTTTTCTTACTAGTACCTTTTTTCCCTAAAGCAGGAATGGCTGAAAGAAGGGCTTGAGTATAAGGATGAAGAGGAGATTTAAAAAGCTCCTCAGTGGGTGCTATTTCCATTATTTTACCCAAATACATAACTGCAACGCGGTCACTGATATAATTTATAACACTAAGATCATGAGCAATAAAAAGGTAAGTAAGGTTAAATTCTTTTTTCAGTTTTTCTAACAAAGTGATAATTTGAGCTTGAATAGAAACATCTAAAGCTGAAACAGGTTCATCAGCTACAATAAATTCTGGGTTCGTAGCTAAAGAACGGGCTATACTAATCCTCTGTCTCTGCCCACCACTAAATTGATGTGGATATTTTACAATATCCCGTTCGGGTAAGCCTACTCGAGATAGCAAATCAATAATTATATTATCTTGTTCGACCGGGCTATTGATTCCTCTCATTTGTAAAGCAACTGCAATTATTTCCCTGACAGCTTTTCGAGGATTTAATGAAGAATAAGGATTCTGAAAAATAATTTGAGCATAATTCCGAAACTTTTTTAACCCATTTTTATCTAATTTATGTATATCTTCCCCTTTATAAGTAATACTTCCTGCAGTAGGTTTATACAAATTAACCACCATCTTGCCTAAGGTAGTTTTTCCGGAACCACTTTCACCAACTAAACCTAAAACCTCCCCCTTTTTCACTTGTAAATCTACACCATCTACAGCTTTCAAGACTATCTCTTTCTGTTTTGCTAAAATTTTTCCTAAAAAGCTGGGTGATTTTATGAAATATTTTTTTACTTTCTTTATATTTACTAAAATATCATTATTATTACTCAACATATTCTCCTTCATAATGTCAGTTTTCTACACTGCTATCTACTACTATAAAGTAGGCAGCGTACCTGCCGTCCTTTTTCCACCACCCGTAAAGGAATTTTATCTTTTTGACAATCGGGCATAGCTTTATCACACCGAGGGTAGAAAGAACATCCCGAAGGTAAGGCAGCTAAATCAGGTACATCTCCAGGAATTGATTGTATTTTAGTTTTCTTGTCCCCAATTTTAGGAATAGATTTTAATAGTCCTTGAGTATAAGGATGCTTCGGTTCAAAAATTATCTGATCTACCGAACCTATTTCTACTATCTTTCCTGCATACATAACTGCAACTTTCTGGCAAAATTCTGCTACAACTCCCAGGTCATGAGTTACCAGAATAATCCCTGTTCCAATATCATTGTTAATTTTCCGTAATAAATCTAAAATTTGTGCTTGAACTGTTACATCCAAGGCGGTTGTAGGCTCATCAGCTAATATCAATTTTGGATTACAAGAAAGAGAAATGGCAATAAGAATTCTCTGCTGCATTCCACCACTTAATTGATGGGGATATTGCTGATAAATTTGTTCTGGTGAAGGAAGTCCAACATCATTAATTAACTTTAGTACCCTTTCCTTTTCTATTTTCTTTGATAGTTTTTCATAATTATGCACCCTTAATGATTCTCGAATCTGCTCACCTACACGGAATACCGGATTTAAAGTAGTCATAGGGTCTTGGAAAATCATAGATATTTTTTTTCCCCTATAATACCTCATTTCTTTAGAAGATTTTTTTAATAAATTTTCTCCATCAAACCATACTTTTCCATCGATTATCTTTCCTGGATAAGGGACTAATCTAAGGATAGATAGTAAAGTTACACTTTTTCCACAACCGGATTCACCTACTAATCCCATCACCTCACCTTCCTTCAGTTCCAGGCTAAGACCATCTACTGCTTTAACTATCCCACGATAAGTAAAAAAATTAGTACACAAATTATGTATTTTAAGCAATTATTTATCCTCTTAATTATTATTCTAATTTTAGTCGAGGATCAAGAATATCTCTTAAACCCTCTCCTAATAAATTTATACTCAATACTAAAATAAGTAAAGCTATGCCTGGCATAGTTGAAACCCACCAAGAAGTAAGCATAAATGCTCGCCCAGAATTTATCATTGACCCCCAAGCAGGAGTAGGAGGTTGTATGCCTAAACCTAAGAAACTCAAAGATGCTTCTAAAATAATAAAATATCCTACTCGTAAAGTTGCTAATACTGAAAGAGAATGAACAATATTAGGCAATATTTCCTTAAATATAATTTTTATATCACTTTCCCCTAAAGCTTGAGCTGCTTCTATATACTCCTTAGTCTTTTCTGAAATCATTTCTCCTCTGCTTAAACGAAAGAAGGTTACCCAACTTTTAAAACAAAGAATAACGATAAGATTAAAAAATCCTGGCCCGGTTATTGCCATAAGAAAAATGGCAAAAACTAAATCAGGAAAGGATAATAACAAATCGGCAAAACGTGATAAAATGGCATCAAAACGCCCTTTGTAATATCCAGCAAAAGTTCCCAATAATGTACCTAAAATGCTCGATATAGCTACTGTAATTAATCCTACTAATAAAGAAGCTCTAGCCCCGTATATTATCCGGGAAAATATATCGCGACCAATCTCATCAGTTCCCAAAAGATAGGTAGTGCTCCCTCCATCAATCCAGAAAGGAGGTTGCAAACGCTTTACAATACTGGCCTTCAGAGGGTCATGTGGTGCAATAAAAGGAGCAAAAATAGCTACCAAAATAAAAGATAAAACTATTATTGCACCTATAAATGCAGTACGACATTTTATCAATTCTTTCATAAAATGTTTAAGGTTTTTCCACCATATTTTACTTCTGCTATATTTGATATTTTTCTTTGAACCCTTTTGAATGTAAAATTCTGTCAATTGATTTTTACCTCTTATAGTAAATTTATAATTACTGAACAGAAATAAGTCCTTTAATGTTTAGAAGGATATTTTTGGATTTAGATATGTATAAATAATATCCACTATTAAGTTTGCTATAACATAAGTGAATGCATAAAACATTACTGCTCCTTGCACCACCGGAAAATCTCGATTAAAAATCGAAGTTACCACTAATCTTCCTAAGCCTGGCCATCCAAATATTGTTTCTATAATCATATTTCCACCTAAAAGCATTCCTACCTGCAAACCAACCACTGTAACCGTCGGAATAAGAGCATTTTTTAAAGCATGTTTGGTAATTACCACATATTCGCTTAATCCTTTAGTTCTAGCTAAAGTAATATAATCAGCTCTTAATACTTCTAACATGCTGGAACGAAGGATACGGGTAGTAACTGCTGCCTGAGCAGCCCCCAAGCCAATAGAAGGAAGGATTAAATGCATTAAACTATCTTTTAGAGCAAGCCAATTACGAGACAAAATACTATCTAATACATACATTCCGGTAATATGAATGGGCTTGCAAGCAAAGGTAATTCTGCCATAAACAGGGAAAATACTTAATTTAACTGCGAATATTATAATCAAAACAATACCTAACCAAAAAGCGGGAGCAGATATCCCCAAAAAAGCAAAGGACATTCCCAGTCTATCAATTAGAGAGTTTTGTTTCACTGCTGAAATAATTCCAATTGGAATAGCTATAATTAAGGAAAATAAAAGAGCACTTAAAGCTAACTCTACAGTAGCAGGTATCCTTTCGGTAATCATTTCCCATACCGGTCTTCGTTCTTGAAATGATGTTCCCAAATCTCCATGAAAAATCCCAAGAAGAAATATTCTTAATTGAGTGGAAATAGGTAAATCGAGATGAAATTCTCTTTCTAATGCCTGGACTTCCTCAATGCTGATATTTCCGCTTTTCCCCATCATCTTATCTACAGGATCACCTGGCATTGTTCGCATAAGAACAAATATAAGCATAGCAATGACTAACATTGTTGGAATTGCAATAAGAATTCTCTCTAATATTTTTATTCCTTTCATCTTTACTCCTATTTAGAATTTTTTTGCGAGGGAAGAAAATACTTCCCTCGCAATTTAAAAAAATTTTTTCTTATAATTTACTTATTTAAAATTCGCATCATGTAAATTGATACGTCCATCAGGAATTGGTTCCCAATTAATTAAATCAGTGGAACAACCGGTTAAACTACTTACACTCCAACCAATATAAGGACAATCTTCATAAATAATTCTTTGCATCCTTTTATAAATTTCTTTTCGCTTAGCCGGATCAACGATAGTTGCTCCTTCGTTAATTAACCTATCAACTTCGGGGTTAGAATATTTGGAATAGTTTCCTCTACCATTAGTAAGAAATTTGGCATCAACATAACCAACAGGATCTAAGATAGAAGATCCCCAGTAGTTGAAAAGCAGATTTCTTTCACCTTTAAGTAATAAAGGTTTTAATACACCCCATTCCCAAAGTCTAACAGTACACTTAATTCCAACCTCTGACAGCATTCCCGCAATAATTTCTGCTGGCTCTTTTAAATCTGTCTCGGTATCTAAAACTATTGAAAATCCATCCGGATAACCCGCCTCTTTTAGTAAAACTTTAGCTAATTCTGGATTATATTCATATGGTTTTAATGAAGTATCAAACATTTCCTCATAAGGAAATAAAGGCCCGGCAAAAACATTACCTTCTCCACCATATACCATTTCTATCAGTAAATCCCTATTAAAAGCATAATTCATTGCCTTTCTAACTTTTATATTATCAAAAGGAGGCTTAGTTAGATTCATTTCAAGATAATAAGCACGTGTTCCTTTGGCATATTTAACTAAACAATTGGGATTTTTTTCAATCAGTGGTACATCTTGAGCAGACACATTTTGAATAATATCACATTCTCCACTTAGAAGTGCTGCTACTCTTGTGCTACTTTCTGGAAGTACTTCAAAAATAACCGTTTTTATTGGTGCAATTCCTACCGGTGGAAGGTCAGGTGAACCTCCGTAATAATCGTCAAAACGTTCCAGAACAACTCTTTCATTAAGTTTTCCTTCTACAAATTTAAATGGTCCTGCCCCAATTGGATGTTTGCGGAATTCTTCAGTTCCCACTTCTTCTAAATAGTCTTTAGGTACAATCTGTTGATGAGGAAGCATTTTAAGTAGAACCGGCCAAGGTTTAGATAATTTAAATACAACACTATAATCATCGACCATTTCAACACTCTCCAAAGGACCTAATAGGCCTTTACGAGGAGAACTTTCTCCGTCCATTCCACCTTCTTTTATAATTCTGTTAAAAGTAAACTCAACATCTTCAGCGGTTAAAGCTTCGCCGTTGTGAAAAGTTATACCTTTTCTAATTTTAAATTTACATGTTGTATCATCTAACCATTCCCAAGATTCAGCAATTTCAGGAACAATTTTCATATCAGGTCCGCGAGTTACTAAACCATCAAACATATTTCTTATTACAGTTTCTGAAGTCCTGTTTCGATGATTAGCCGGATCTAAGCTAATAATTCCCTCTGTTATTCCTACAACTATAGTATCCTTTGGAGCAGCAATCGCATTGCTCACTACTCCCAACAATAAAAAAACAACCAAAAATAAAATTATAAATCTTTTCATCTTTATTTTTCTCCTTTATTTTTTTTATTTATTAATATAGCTCAAATTTCTGTGAAATCTTTCTTAAAAAAGAATATTTTTCTTAATTCTTCTTTAAAAACTTTTTATTACGCATGTATTGCTAATTATCTACTTATTTTTTCGCTTTTACCCCCTCCTTTTTTCTCTATTTTTTTTAAGTCTTCCCCTTGCCAACCAATCCTTTACTATTCTGGATTTTGAATCCGTTTTTTTTATATATTAGTAGGTTAATTCTTGTATATAATCAGTGGTAAAAACCTGGTAAGTTATAATGATAATTGATAGTCGTATTAGTTTCGCTATAAAACCTTAATTCTTTTTCTAATCATGAAATAAGAGTTACAGTATTATTTTACTTTTTTATGCCAGTCTCTACACTTAGCAAATATAGATATCTTTATATATTAACACTGCAAAAATTTATATTCTCAAATTTATATAGTATTCGGTATACCGTATACATATTAATAATATACCACATCAAATTAAAATATCCTTCTTTTTTTTAAAAAAAATTTATTTTTTTAAAAATTTTTAATTATTTGTAGAAATTGATAGCGAAAAATATTTTTTACTATTTGAATTAGAATATATAAGGATTATAAGCAGGTTAAAAAATCTTTAAAGGGATTTGATGGGTAGGATTTTATAATAAAATACTCTTTTCTACACCGCTATCCTATTTAGAACTGTTTTCCTAAAATTCTATTTCCTTCTATTTCACTACTCTTTTTCACGATTATTATCTCGAAACTCAATCTGTTGCAAAAGGTCTTCTTTGCCATTTTCTATATGTTTTCTCATTAATTGTTCTGCCTGTTTTCCATCTTTTCTAATAAGAGCTTCTAAGATTACCTTATGTTCTTCTATCGATTCTTTCTGTCTTTTTTTTCGAGATAAGATCTCTGAAAACCGTTCGCTTGATCTTCTATAAACATTATCTAATAAAAAGACCAATTCTTTACTGTTACTGCTTTTTTCTATGATCTGATGAAATTTTACATTTAATTTAGAGATATTTTTAAGAAAATCTTCTTTTAGGGATTGCTCACTTTGGAGGATAATCTCTTGCAATTTTCTTATCTCCTGGGGAGTGATATCGGAGGCTGCCTTTCTGGCTGCTAAGCCTCTTAGGACACTATTAATATCATAAAACTCGGTTAATTCTTCTTTGGTAGGGAGAGGAGCTACTTTTACCCCCTTAGGAGGAGAAGGGACTGCCAGACCTTTCTGTACTAATTCTATAACGGCTTCTCTAATTGGAGTTCTACTTACCTTCATTAATTTAGCCAGTTTGGATTCCACTAATCTCTGGCCTGGTTTTAAATCACCACGAAAGATGGCTTTACTTAAGATAGAATAGACCTTATCTCTGGTTACTATCTTTTCACTTAGGCTTACCTTTAAATTATATTCTGTAAAAGTTTTTGGGCGATTATCGGTGGTCATATTACCTCACCTTTTTTAATTTTTATTTAACTGAAAATTCAATTCTATTCTTAGATAAAAATTCAAAAAGAAATATGCCGATAATTAGATAATTTAATAGTACCTAACTTTTATTAAATTTTCTAATTATATACCAGGGCTTTACCGGTTTAGACATTTTTATTCTGATAATTTGTTTAGCATGAGGAGCGACTTCTATCTCTTCCCCCTCTTCATCCCACATTTTCTCGATTTTCTGGGTGAAAAAATCATTATCCGGACCAAATATTTCAATCTCATCTCCTACAAATATCCTGTTTTTCTGTTCTATGGTTGCTATCTGATTATCTGCATCATACTCAAGTATCAATCCGGCAAAATCGTAAGTCTTGATATAAGCACTGCTATCATATCTCTGTTCCTCGCCGCCTGGTTTAGCAAAGTAAAACCCGGTAGTAAAATATCTATGACTCACTTTTTTTATTTCATCTAACCATTTTTCATCACAAAAATATTCCTTCGGTTTTGAAAAATAGCTATCAATAAGATGCCGATAAGCTTTAACCACGGTAGCCACATAATACGAACTCTTCATTCTCCCTTCAATCTTAAAAACGGAAATTCCTGCTTCTATCAATGAAGGCAGGTGTTCTATCATGCACAAGTCTTTGGAATTAAAAATATAAGTTCCTTTTTTATCCTCATATACTGGGAAATATTCCCCCGGTCTTGTCTCTTCCATAAGATAATATCTCCACCTACAGGAGTGAGCACAATCCCCTCTATTGGCATCCCGACCTACCATATAATTACTTAACAGGCATCTGCCTGAATAGGAGATACACATAGCTCCGTGTACAAATGTTTCAATTTTCATATTAGGAGGAATTTTTTTTATTATTTCTTTTATCTCCTCCAGGGATAATTCTCGAGCTAAAATTATTCTTCTGACCCCCTGTTCATACCAGAAATTTACCGCTGCATAATTAGTAGCATTGGCCTGGGTGCTTAAATGAATCTCCATTTCCGGGATGATATTCTTCACAATCTTAAGCACCCCCGGATCTGAAATTATTATCGCATCCAAGTCCAGCTCCTTTAATTTAGCTATGTACTCGGGTAATCCTACCAGGTCTTTATTGTGAGGTATTATATTAAGGGTCAGATAAATTCTTTTCCCTCTATCATGTGCAAATTTTATCCCTTCTGCTAATTGTTTTAGAGTAAAATTTTTTGCTCCTGCTCTTAATCCAAAATTCTCGCCACCTAAATATACTGCATCAGCCCCATAAATAATCGCTATTTTCAATTTCTCCAAATTGCCAGCCGGGGCCAACAATTCCGGTTTTTTCATCTTTTGTCTCCTCTTAATTTAAAGTAATTTCCTATTTCTTTATTATTTTGCTTTTAAATTTTAGAAAATATATTATAATGATAACATAATTTTAATCAATTAACCTAATAAACCGGGAGAATACGGTGTCGAGTATCGAGTTGAAAATCAGTTAGATGTTATTTAGTTACCTGGTTAGATGGTTGAAAAAATAGGACAAGAAAACCAAGAATTAGAATAAATTCGTATCTCGTTAAAAATTAATTATTTAAGAGAAAGAAAAGATAGAAATAAGTTTATACTAACGAGAGAAGGTGAAAAAATGAAAATAAAAGAACTTTTAGATATTTTAGATATAATCGCCCCTTTTTTCTTACAGGAAAGTTTTGATAATAGTGGTATTCAATTTGCTGACCTTGATGCCCCTATAATAAAAATTTTATTATCTTTAGATGTTACTCAAGGTGTCTTGGATGAGGCTATAGAAAATAAGTCAAATCTAATTATTGCCCATCATCCTCTTCTCTTTTCTCCTTTAAAGCAGATTACCAAGCAGAAAAATCCACTGCTTTTTAAAATCATCACCGATAAGATAAATCTCTTAGCCCTGCATACTAATTATGATCTGGCTGAAAATGGACTAAATGATTATGTAGCTAATTTATTAAGAATAAAGAAGATTGCCCCTCTGCAGGGCAGTTCGGAAAAAGTTTTTAAATTTGCAGTATATGTTCCTACACAATATGCTGATAAAGTTAGCCAGGCAATCTTTAAGGGAGGAGCGGGAAAAATTGGCAAATACACTGAAACATCTTTTAATATTACCGGAAAAGGAACTTTTAAACCTATGGTAGGAACTAACCCTTTTATCGGGGAAATAGGAAAAAGAGAAGAAGTTGAGGAAACAAAAATTGAAACTATTGTTCCTGAAAGATATTTAAAATCAGTTGTTCAGGCTATGAAAAATGCCCATCCTTATGAAGAACCAGCTTATGATATATATGAAATTTTGACTAAATCATCATCCGGGATTGGCCTGCTGGGTGAAATAAATAACCAATCAGAGTTAACTGAATTTTCTTGCTGGGTAAAAGAAAAACTCCAGGCAAAATATGTAAGACTTATTAAATCCAATAACCAAAAAATAAAGAAAGTTACCCTCTGCACAGGGGGAGGCAGCTCTCTATTGGAGCAAGTTTGCCATAAAAATGTTGATTTATACATAACTGGAGATATTACCTATCACAATGCCCTTCGAGCCAAAGAATTAGGATTAAATATTTTAGAAGTAGAACACTTCGATACTGAAAAATTCTTCGTTAAGGCTCTTTATGAACAATTAATAAAACTTGGAATTCCCCAAAATATTTTAATTAAGAGCAAAAAAATGGAGTCACCTTATAAATTACTGTAAAAGAAAAAGTATCGCGTATTGCGTATCGAGCGCGTGAAGAAAGAAGAAGTCAGGAGACAGTATCCAGGAGCTAAATTCGTATCTCGTATCTCGTGAATCGTATCTCGTATATTAGCGTAGAGCGGATAGTGTGTAAAAGATAGTGAAGAAAAAGATAAAAGAAGGAAGCCAGAATAAATTCGTATCACATATTATGTTAGGTTCCTATTTTGTCATTGCTTCGGTCGTTTCACTCTCTCGCAATGACATAAAACATAAAAGACTAACAACTGAAAACTTGCATTAAAAACTAACGACTAATTAATTGGTGAATTGGCAGATTAGTAAATTAATAAAAAACTGGAGGATAAAATATGAAATTTAAAAAATTTGGAAGCAAGTGGATTGTACGAATCGATAAAGGAGAAGAGATTGTTCAAACATTAAAAAAGTTTTGTCAAGAAAATAAAATAAAACTGGGCATAATTAATGGAATTGGAGCTGTTAATAAAACAACTATTGGACTTTTTGAGACTAAAACAAAAGAATATCACACCAAAGAATTGGTAGGAGATTATGAATTTACAAGTCTAATGGGAAATGTTTCTACTATGAATGGAGAAGTATATTTACATCTCCATATTAATTTAGCTGATTCAAACCATAATACTTTTGGAGGTCATTTAAGTTCAGCAGTAATCAGTGCAACTGGAGAAATTACTATTGAAGAGATTGAAGGAAAAATAGAAAGAGAATTTAATGAAGAAGTAGGATTAAATCTTTTATTTGATTAAAAATTTAAAAATATTACCAAAAAATCCGGGGCGGATAAATCCGCCCCCTACACAAAAAACAATACAAAAAACTAAAAAATAATTTTTCTTATCTAAAAACGAAAAACAATTGACTAAAAAATTCAGCACGACAACGCCGTGCTGTTATAAATTATAATTAAAGTTTGTTAAAGGATAACCGTTTCTTGACAAAGTCTATGAAGTATATTTATCGTAACAAACTATTTCCGATAAAGGTTTTCTCCTGGTTTTAGGTCCCAATTCTTTGGGATAACCTAAAGTTAATAAATTGACTATTCGTACATCTTCTGGTACACCTAAAATTTTTTTGACCTGATCCTGGTAAAAAGCGCCAATCCAACAAGTTCCTAAGTCTAAAGAGGCTGCTTGCAAGCTCATGTGATCTAGTGCAATAGCCAAATCGATAGAATAAGCATGCTCACCATTGGTCATTACATAATCTATATTGGTGGCACAACCGGCTATAACTACCGGAGCCTCTCCTACAAATTCCTGGTTTTTACAGGCCGGTACTAATTTCTTTCTTAAATCCTTATCTTTAACTACAATAAATTTCCAGGATTGAGTATTTTTAGCCGAAGGGGCTAATCTGCCGGCCTCTAAAATCTGCTGAAGTAACTCTTCTGGAATTTCTTTAACCTGATAACTGCGTACACTCTGTCTTTTTTTAATTGCCTCTAATACCATATTTTCCTCCTCTTGAATTTTAATACGAGTTTGATAAATCAAATCTCTACCCTTTTGTCATTGCGAGGAGTGAAACGACGAAGCAATCTCAATCCCGAGATTGCCACGCTCCGATAAATCGGAGCTCGCAATGACATTAAATATTTATCGGGCTCGATGAATCCGTCCCCTACTATTTTTGTTGATTCCTAAGTATAGTAAATTAATTCGAAGATAGGCGAGACGCCTGTCCTAGGTCATTTAGTTTGATTCTTAATCTAATTTTTCCAAATCTTCTGTTTCTAATGAATCATCCAGATTATCCAGCTCTTTTAATTCATCCTGCGCTTCGGAACTTTCTAAAGTTTCTTTATCTTTTTTCATCTTATCTTTTCTCCTTCTATTAACAATTTTTATATCTTATTCTCCATTCTCTCTTTTAAGAGAAAAAAGAATTATTCTATATAATTATAATACTTTTTGTTTATGAAACCAAAATCTTTTACTCGATTGTTGGTGTCAAGAACTTG
>DMCY01000100.1:2500-28269 GCA_003451675.1 Candidatus Atribacteria bacterium | reverse complement strand
GCTCTGCTGCGAGGAGTTTCATTTATGCCAAAGGAAGGATTACCGATTCTTTACAATTTATAGCTACTGAGATAAAAGAATTTGAGCAAGACTATATTTTTAAAAGCTGGAAAGATTATAAAAAAGATCGTAAACTCCAGAAACTAATGGACCAAACCGTAGAAAATATTTTTACTTCCTTGATTGAGATATGTGGTACTATTCTTACTCAAGAAGGTATTTCGGCAGAGAGCTATGCTCAGGTTTTGAGTGAATGTGCTCAAAGACTGGGATTTTCTGAAGAAGAACAAGGAATATTAACTAAAATTTCCGAAAATCCAGAATAGTAGAAGAGAGGAAAAATCTAGGAGAGAAAAAAGGGGTTAGGCTACTTTTTATTATCAAAGTAGCCTAACCCCTTTTGACTTGTTGAGAGCTTAGGCTATAATTTTCGGATGGATGAATTAAGTGCGGCTTTGGGATGTATAATTGTAACCATTTTATCGGAAGATGTTTGGGTATCAGGAAGGGGGTTTTCCGATTACTGAGGATGTGACGGGAAGGACAATTGCCTTGTCGTTTTTTAATAGTTTAAAGGAAGAGCAGATAGATTATGTGGTGGAGAAGCTTAAAGAGGGAATTGCGAGAAATAGTTACCTGGTTACCTGGTTAGCTGGTTAAGAAAATAAAAGATAAAAATCAGCAGCCAGAAGATAAGATAGTATCAAGTATCGAGCATCGAGCGAAGAAGGTAGAAGAAAAGAAATACAAGAAAAATAGCGGATAGTGTTTAGGTGAAAGATGCAGGGCGCAAGATGCAAGCGCAAGAGTAGAGAAATTTTATTTTTTTATTATTTTATGGTATTGTATGAATGAGGATATTATTAGAATACCTTAAAGTTTTTTAGAGAATGAATTAGAAATGAATATAGAGAAGGTAAAAAAGGAGGACGAAATGCAGACAGAAATTTTTAGTAAAAAGCAATATAAAGAATTTACTAAGGAACTGATTAGAAGTTTTGAGAAACGAAAAATAATCCCCTTAAATACTCTAAAGAATGATCATTATATTTTAGAAAAACCCTTATATATAACCCTTGAAATAGAGGATGGGGTAGTTATAGCCTCTCTTGATGATATAGAAGCCTTTAGTTATGCAGATACAGAGTATGAAGCAATTAATCAACTAAGTGAAGAGATTGTTAATCTCTATAAGGATTTGAAAGAGGATAAAGAGAATCTGGGACCTCTCCCTCAAAAATGGTTAGAATTTCTGGAAGAAGTTATTAGAGAGAGATGAAGAAAAGAGAGATAGAGAAAATATCAAGATTCGCCGATTAAAATGCAAGATAGAAAAGATAGTTTTCAGTTATCGGTTTACAGTTTTCAGTGAATTCCCCCCTCACTCTAACCCTCTCCCTCCAGGGGAGAGAGGATAACCTTCTGTAGTATTTTTTAATAATTATTTTAAAAAAAGAGGATTTTGGAATAGTTTTGTAGAATATAAAATAGAGAATAAATAGTTGTAAATAGAGAAGTTAAGAGATATTATTAGTAAAGTAAAGTTAAAGTGAAGATGCAATATTATAAAGGACGAGATTGCTATGCCCTGATAAAAAAGGACTCGCAATTACCTTTAAGTACGGAAGGGAATAAAAGGAACCTACATGGTATCAGCGATTATCCTTGCCCATAGAAAAGGATGGACGATAAAAGAGATGTTGAAACAAATCGATTTTAATCTTCTCACCCGAGATGATACGGCATTTTGCGAAGCGACATTTTTCAATTTCCAGAACAGATTGCTGAAACATTTACTATATAGCAAAATAAAAAGATAAAGAAGCAAAAAAATAAAACTTAAAATTGTTTTTAAAACTGATGACTATTCACTACTTACTAACGACTAATTTAATAAGATAATTTTTTTGATATATTTAAATATATCTGATAGAATTAAAGTCAATAAATCAAATATAATAAAATTGACCAAGGATAAGGAGGACAAGTTTGTATGGCTAAATATGATATTAATAAGGTAAAAAATATTGCCTTGGTAGGCCATGGTGATTCTGGAAAAACCTCGCTTACTGAGGCTTTGCTTTATGATTCGGGAATGATTACCAGATTGGGGGACATCAAACAAGGTAATACCACTACCGATTATGATCCCCGAGAAATAAAGAAAGGAATAACTATCAATTCATCTTTAGCCTATTTAAATTGGAAGGATTTAATGATAAATATTCTCGATACCCCGGGCTACCTCGATTTTATTACTGACACTAAATTAAGCCTTAGAGTTGCAGATAGTGCCATAATAGTTGTATGCGGAGTATCAGGAGTAGAAGTGCAGACTGAAAAAGTCTGGGATTTTGCTGATGAATACAAACTGCCCCGAGCTATTTTTATAAATAAGATGGATCGGGAAAGGGCAGATTTTTATCGAGTAAAAGATACGATTAATGAAGTGTTTGGTTCATCCGCAATTTCAATACAGTTACCAATTGGCAAGGAAGAAGATTTTAAGGGCATAGTCGATTTAATAAAGATGAAAGCCGTTATTTATAAAAAAACGGGAGATGGTAAACCAGTTTTTGAAGAACAGGAAATTCCCCAGGATATGAAAGAACAGGCAGAATCCTACCGGAAAGAATTAGTAGAAGCAGTAGCTGAATTTGATGATGAAATTTTAATGAAATATTTGGATGGGGAAAGTTTGACTGATCAGGAGATTGCTTCTTTGTTAAAACAAGGGATAAAAGAGAAAAAGATAGTGCCTATTCTTTGCGGCTCAGCAACCATGAATTTGGGGATAGAACTTCTTCTTGATTTTATAGGCGATTATCTTCCTTCTCCATCTGAAATGCCTCCTGTTACGGCTAAGAATGTAAAAACTTCTTCGGAAGAATTAATAAAAAATTCTATTGATTCTTCTTTTTCTGCTTTTGTTTTTAAAACTGTAGCAGACCCCTATGTGGGAAATTTAACTTACTTTAGAGTGTATTCAGGGAAATTACCCGAGGATTCAAATGTATATAATTCTTCAAAAGGCGTGGATAATAAAGTAGGTAAGATTTATAAAATGCAGGGCAAGAATCAACGATCTATTCCCGAGGTTTGTGCCGGAGATATGGCTGCTGTAGCCAAACTTAAGAATACTATTACCGGGGATACTCTCTGCGATAAAGATAATCCTGTTTTATTTGAAAAAATAGAATATCCTGAGCCAATAATGCTGCTGGCAATCTCTCCCAAGACTAAGGGAGATGAGGATAAATTAAGTACAGCTCTAAGTAAGATAATTGATGAGGATCCTACGGTTAAAGTTTACCGGGATGAAGATACCGGAGAGAGTATATTGGCTGGCATGGGAGAATCCCATTTGGAAGTAATAATTGATACCATGGAAAGTAAATTTGGAGTAGAGGTGGAAAAGAGTACTCCTAAAGTAGGGTATAAAGAGACTATTCGAAAAAGTGTTAAGGTAGAAGGAAAATACAAGAAGCAATCCGGCGGTAGAGGGCAGTACGGACATTGCTGGTTAGAGCTTGAACCCAAAGGCAGGGGAGAAGGCTTTGAATTTGTAGATAAAATAGTTGGTGGAGTAATTCCGCGTCAATATCGTCCTGCAGTAGAAAAAGGTGTAGTTGGAGCAATGAAAAAAGGAATATTGGCAGGATATCCCACTGTAGATATAAAGGCTACTGTTTATGACGGCAGTTATCACCCGGTAGATTCTTCAGAGATGGCTTTCAAGGTAGCCGGCTCAATGGCCTTTAAGAAAGGAGCAGCAGAAGCGAATCCGGTCTTGTTAGAACCCATTATGGATATAGAAGTAATAGTGCCAAAAGAATATATGGGGGATATAATCGGAGATTTGAATAGCAAAAGAGGGAAGATAATGGGCATGGAAGAATCTTCAAGTGGAAAACAGGCTATTAAAGCTAAAATACCCCAAGCAGAGATTTTTAAATATGCTATTGATTTAAGGTCAATCACTCAAGGTAGAGGAACTTTTAGTTTAAAATTTTCCCATTATGAAGAGGTACCTGCTAATATTGTACAGGAAATAATTGCTCAAGCCAAAGAAGAAGAGGAAGAGAAAAAATAATTCTTAAAAAATTTTAAAAATATTATAAAAAAAGAAGGATTTTTAAATTAGATATAGAATATAATTATATAGAGATAAACTTTTTTATCGATTTGTACTAGTAAAATATTATAAAAAAAGGGGAGGTGTAATAATATGGCAGATTTAGCTTGGTATTGGTGGGCAGCAATCATTGGAGCGATAGCATATTTGATATGGTATTTTGCAGGAGAGTAGAATAAAATATAAGTTAAAATCAAATTACTACTAAAAATTATAAGAAACGTTTCTGTAAGTGCAGGGCGAAGCAGATTCTCCTGCACTTTATTTTATAAAAAAGTTGGTGTAAACTTTAGTGGAGTAGCAAGAAAGAGGAAAAAATATTTATTACTTTTGTTTTCCTATCTTCTTTTTTCTCTGGTTCTTTTTCTTTACGCGATATGCAATATGAATGGGGATTTGTAACATTTAAAAGTATACTCTATATTATAAGTGTAACATGTAAAAAATATAGCTGATTAATTTAGCAAGGGTGATTAATTTGAAATTAAAAATCAAAAAAAGATATATTTTATTAATTTTGCTTTTACTTATCTTCTTCTTTATTATTACTTATGGATCAATGGCAGATAAAGAAAATGGAGAAAACAAGGTCATTTCTTTAGGAGAAGTAGATTCATTAAAAATGACGATAAAATTTGGGGCAGGCAAGCTGGACTTAACTTTTGGGGAAGAAGATGTATTTAAAGGTAATTTTCAATATGATAAAAGTATTTTAAAGCCCAATATCCGATATGAAATATTAGGGGAAACCGGTATTCTAACCCTATCCCAGAGCATTAAAAAAGATCTCGATTTATTATTTCCATATAAAAATATATGGAAATTGAAATTGCCTACCGGTGTTCCTTTGCAATTATATATTAATACTGCGACTTATAGCGGTGATATTGACCTAACTAATTTACAGATAGAAAATTTTTATCTCAATTCAGGAGCAAGTCAAACCAATATTGTATTTAATCAACCCAATCGTATAGACTTAAAAAATATTAATATCAAGACAGGTGCCTCTACTATAAAAATGTTAGGTTTAGCTAATGCAAATTTTGATGAAATGAATTTTACCGGTGGAGCAGGAAGCTTTACCTTTGATTTTTCAGGTAACCTGACTAAAAAATCGAAAGTTAACATCGATGCAGGAGCAGCAAAAATAATTTTAAAGATACCTTCGAACATGGGAACTAAGATAATTTTTAGAAATTTCCCAGCTTCAAAATTAGATATTAGGGGATTTATAAAAATAAATGACCAGACTTATATTAGTCCGGAATATGGCAAGAGTGCTGCGGAATTAGATATCGAAATCAAGGGAGGCCTTGTAGATGTTGAGGTGATTTCACTAACTGACTAAATTAGAGGTTAGTGAATAAACCTAGCGTATAGCGTACAGTGTTTAGCGTATACATTTAGTTAATCAGTTAATATGAATTCTTAAATAATATAATTATAGTTTTTCGTTTTTCGTTTTCTAAACTGATTAACTAATTAACTAGCAAACCAGGTAACGGTCTTACTGATATATGATATACTATATACTATATTCGAAATATTGACTTTTATTTTTTTTTCAATTATACTTAAAACGAAATAAATAAGAAAAAAACAAAGCGAAGGACTGAAAGGTATATTTTTTAAAAAGAGAATCAGCATCTGGTGAAAGCTGATAAAAAACCATTAAACTCACCTTCAAGTTTTGTAAGCGAAAAATTAAATTAAAAATATTGATTTAAATATAGTTTACAACGTTAACAAGCGTTAATTGTTTAATAAGAGTAGATAATGTGGGGCTGTAGCGCAGTCGGGAGCGCGCCTCCTTGGCGTGGAGGAGGTCGCGGGTTCGATTCCCGCCAGCTCCACCAAATTATAACATATAAAATCTACTGAACAAGGGTGGTACCACGAGAAGAATCTCGTCCCTGGTAATAATTTAATTACTTGAGACGGGATTTTTATTTTTAAGGAGGAATGTTTTAAGATGGAAGATAGATATAATTTTACCGAAGTCGAAAAAAAATGGCGGGAATATTGGAAGGAAAATAATTTTTTTAAATCTTATGCCGATTCTAAAAAACCGAAATATTATGTTTTAGAAATGTTTCCCTATCCTTCAGGAGAACCCCACATGGGACACGTGAAAAATTACGTTATCGGTGATGTAGTGGCCAGATATAAACATTCTCAAGGATATAATATCCTGCACCCTATGGGCTGGGATGCCTTTGGCTTACCTGCAGAGAATGCTGCTATAAAAAATAAAATTCATCCTTCAATCTGGACTAAAATCAATATTCAAAAGATGAAGAATACTCTAACTAATATGAGTATCAGTTATGATTGGGATAGAGAAATAGCTACCTGTGATCCGGATTACTACAAGTGGACTCAGTGGATGTTTTTACAGTTATATAAAAAAGGATTAGCTTATAAGAAAAAAGCAGTGGTTAACTGGTGTCCTTCCTGTAATGTAGTATTAGCTAATGAACAAGTAATAGACGGAAAATGTTGGAGGTGTGATTCCGAAGTTATTAAAAAAGAGTTATCCCAATGGTTTTTCAAGATTACCGAATATGCCCAGAGATTACTCGATGATATAGAATGCTTAGAAGAATGGCCGGAAAAAGTATTAACTATGCAGAGAAATTGGATAGGCAGGAGTGAGGGAGCAAGAATTGAATTCCCTATAAAAGGGAGTGATAAGATTATTCCGGTTTTTACTACCCGACCCGACACTCTCTACGGAGCAACTTATTTTCTGTTGTCTCCTGAACACCCTTTAGTAGAAGAGATAATAAAGGATTCTCCTTATAAAGATGAAGTTAAGAATTTCAAAGAGAAGGTAAGTAAAGAGAGCGCTATAGATAGAGTATCAGGTATCTTAGAAAAAAAGGGATGCTTCACCGGTAAGTATGTAATAAATCCCCTAAATGATGAAGAGATTCCCATCTGGTTAGCAAATTATGTGTTAATGGACTATGGAACAGGTGCAGTAATGGCAGTTCCGGCTCATGACCAAAGGGATTTTGAATTTGCCAAAAAATATAATTTACCTATCAGAATAGTTATTCAACCAGAGGATAAAGAAGTTACCTCTGATACTATGGAGGCTGCTTTTGAGGAAGAAGGCATTATGGTTAATTCCGGCCAATTTAACGGTTTGCCAAGTAGTAAGTCATTAGATATTGTAATTGATTATCTGATTAAAAAAGGCTCTGGGAAGAGGGAGGTTAATTATAGATTAAGAGACTGGCTTATTTCGCGGCAGCGTTATTGGGGAGCTCCTATCCCCATAATTTATTGTGCTGATTGCGGAATGGTTCCGGTACCCGAAAATGACTTACCGGTTGTACTTCCGGAAAATGTTGTTTTCAGACCTAAAGGTATGTCACCACTGGCAAGCAGTAAAGAATTTGTCAATACAATTTGTCCAAAATGTGGTAAGGAAGCTAAAAGAGAAACAGATACTATGGATACTTTTGTCTGTTCTTCCTGGTATTACTTTAGATTTTGTTCTCCTAAAACTGATACTGCTCCTTTTGATGATGAAGAACTAAAATACTGGATGCCGGTAGACCAGTATATCGGTGGAGTAGAACACGCCATATTACATTTACTATATTCTCGGTTTTTTACTAAAGCTCTATACGATATGGGGTTTACCAATTTTAAAGAACCCTTCAAAAGGCTTTTTACTCAGGGGATGGTCTGTAAAGATGGGGCAGCGATGTCTAAATCAAAAGGTAACATAGTTAATCCGGGAAAAATATTTTCAAAATACGGTATTGATGCTACCAGAGTAATGATGCTGTTTGCTGGTCCTCCGGAAGTAGATATGGAATGGACGGATAAAGGGATGGAAGGAGCATCTCGATTCTTGAACCGAGTTTGGCGGTTAATCTACAATAATATTGATTGTTTTAAAAAGCCGAAAAATAAGGAAGAAATTTCCCCGGAAGATATAAGTGTTGAAGCTAAAAAAATAAGACAGAAGACCCATCAAACCATTAAAAAGGTTACCGAAGATATCGAAGAAAGATTTCACTTCAATACAGCTATTAGTGCAATCATGGAATTAGTCAATGAAGTATATAAGTTTCAGTTAGAAGCAGAAGAAAAACGGGGCAAAGAAGTAGATATTTTTGTTTTAAAAGAGGCTTTAGAAATGATAGTCAGGCTTCTGGGTCCGATTGCTCCTCATTTTTCAGAAGAGCTATGGCAAAAGATGGGAAACAAAGAAAGTATTTATATGCAGCCCTGGCCTAAATATGATGAGAAGAAATTAGAAGAAGAGGAGAAACTAATTATAGTCCAGGTAAACGGAAAGCTAAGAGGGAAATTGACAGTTCCTGCATCTTATGATGATGAGAAGATAAAAGAGGAAGCACTCTTAATACCAAAAATACAAGAAAAAATCGAAGGCAAAAAGATTATAAAAGTTATTGTTGTTTCTGGGAAACTGGTAAACATTGTGATAAAATGATAAAAAATAGCATAGAGCGGGTAATGTATAGGATAATTAGTCGTTAGTATTTAGTGAATAGTATTTAGTAATATAATGAAAAATGAAAAGCGCAAAACTATATCCGTATCTCGTATCTCGTGAATCGTATCTCGTAAAGAAAATAAAATACAGAATCCGATTCTTTTTATCTCTTTATCTAAAAACTAATAACTAATAACTGAAACTTGTATCTTGTATTTAAAACTAACGACTAAATTGATTGGTTGGAAGATTTTACAAATTTTAAATTTAAAACAAAAAAGGAGGAAATTTTTTTTATGGCTACTTTTGGCGACTTAAACAGTTTTATCGGTATTGGCAGATTAACCAGAGACCCTGAATTAAGATACACACCTAGCGGGACGGGGGTATGTAAATTTGGTATTGCCATAAACAGAACTTATAGAAACCAGGAAGGAAATAACATAGAAGACGTTCTCTTTATAAATGTAGTAACCTGGGGCAAACAGGCAGAAAATGTTTCACAGTTTTTAAAAAAAGGCAGAAGGGTAGCTATAAGCGGCGAATTAAGGTCTAATAATTGGCAGGATAAAGAAGGAAACAAGAGAACTTCTTTTGAAATTAACGCCAGAACTGTACAGTTTTTAGATTTGGTGAAAGATACAGGTATTGCAAAAGAAGGCCTTCCCGCAGAGGGTGAAGAGAATGTTTCTAGTGAACCAATAAATGAAGATACTTCAATATCAGAAGAGGATATCCCGTTTTAAACTAACGACTAATTTAATTGGTGAATTAAACATAAATGATAATTCGTTCAGGTAAATATTCTTGCAAAATTTCTAAATATTATGCTAATATTATTATAGACAAAGAAAAAGAGAGATGTTATAATATCACTTGCATGGCAAAAAAGAAATAAGTGGGCGGATAGCTCAGTTGGGAGAGCACTGGTTTTACAAGCCAGGGGTCACAGGTTCAAGCCCTGTTCCGCCTACCATTTTTTAATAAAAACATAAGGGGGCCGTAGTGCAGCTTGGTTTAACACGCCTGCCTGTCACGCAGGAGATCGCGAGTTCAAATCTCGTCGGCCCCGCCATTTTCTTAATAATATAATTATGTAAGGCGATTTTAAGTGCCGAGATAGCTCAGTCGGTAGAGCAGTGGACTGAAAATCCACGTGTCCCCAGTTCAATTCTGGGTCTCGGCACCAAGTTTATTGCGGAAATAGCTCAGTGGTAGAGCATCGCCTTGCCAAGGCGAGGGTCGCGGGTTCAAATCCCGTTTTCCGCTCCATCTTTATAAAAATTAAATAAGGCGGCATCGCCAAGTGGGAAGGCAGAGGACTGCAAATCCTTCATCCTCGGTTCGAATCCGAGTGCCGCCTCCATTTAGTTTTTAGGTTTAAGAATGATTAGAGGTCTAAAGAAGATGGGCGGTTAATTCAGTGGTAGAATGCTTGCTCGACGCGCAAGAAGTCACTGGTTCGAATCCAGTACCGCCCACCATTTAAATCTAATAATAAAATAAGATTACGTAGAAAATAGTAGGTTAATCTTTTTTAAAGAGAGTAGATATTAGTAGATGTGTAATTATCTATATGAAAGTTTAATCGAATACCCTTTCTACTTTAAATCCCTAATTTGAAATTTTAAAAAGATGAGTAGGATTAGGCGGGTAATATCCGATAAAATATTTTTAAGCGGGTTTAAGTTAATCTTAGATATTAACTTTAACTAAAAAAGGTGGAACCGCGAGATTATTAAATTAAACTTCTCGTCCTTTTCTAATACAGGACAAGAAGTTTTTTTGTTTAATTATAAGGAGGTAAATATTATGTCAGAGATTAAAATTATTTTATTAGACGGTTCGGAAATAAAATTGAATAGAGGCGCTACTTTATATGATGCTGCTGTAAAAATAAGCCAAAAATTAGGCAAAGAGGCAATTGCCGGTATAGTAAATGGAGTGGAAAAGGATTTGAATTATGTCCTTAAGGATAACGACCGGGTCGAGATTATAACTTTTGTTTCACCTAAAGGCAGAGAAATTTATCATCATAGCACTTCCCATATTATGGCTCAGGCTGTAAAGGAATTATTTCCCCAGGCAAAATTGGCTATTGGTCCTGCTATTAAGGATGGCTTCTATTATGATTTTGATTTAGACCGTTCCTTTACTCCGGAGGATATAGTACTTATTGAGAAAAAGATGAAAGAGATAGTGAGTAGAAATCTCCCTCTAAAAAGAATAGAAGTAAGCAAGAAAGAAGCTGATGAGTTATTTAAAAAACAAAAAGAAGATTATAAAATAGAACTTCTTAAAGATATAGAAGATGATATGGTTACTTTGTATCAGCAGGGTGATTTTATTGATTTATGTAGAGGTCCCCATATTCCTTCTACCGGGAACTTAGAAGCTTTTAAACTTTTAAGTATTGCCGGTGCATACTGGAGGGGAAATGAAAAAAATAAAATGCTGCAGCGTATTTATGGAACCTCGTTCGATAAAAAATCCGAACTGGACAATTATTTAAAATTAATTGAAGAAGCAAAAAGGAGAGACCATCGAAAATTAGGAAAAGATTTAGATTTATTCAGCTTTCATGATGAGGGGGTCGGTTTCCCTTTCTTTCATCCCAAAGGAATGGTGTTAAGAAATATCCTGGAGGATTACTGGAAAGAGGAACATTATAAGAGTGGTTATACGGAAGTTAAAACTCCAATTATACTAAATAAATCATTATGGATGAAATCCGGGCATTGGGATCATTATAAGGAAAATATGTATTTTACCAAAATAGATGAGGAAGATTATGCTATTAAACCGATGAATTGTCCGGGCGGAATTTTGATTTATAAAACCACCCTTCACAGTTATAGAGATTTACCGCTTAGAATGGGAGAATTGGGGTTAGTGCACAGACATGAATTATCCGGTGTGCTTCACGGACTCTTTAGGGTAAGGTGTTTTACCCAGGATGATGCCCATATATTTATGACTCCGGAGCAGATTAAAGATGAGATAAAAGGAGTAATCGATTTAACTGATAAGATGTATAAGACTTTTGGTTTTTCTTATCGCGTGGAATTAAGCACTAAACCGGAAAATGCCATGGGTTCTGATAAAATATGGGAAAAGGCTACCAGCAGTTTGGAAGAAGCTTTAAAAGATAAAAAAATAGATTATATTGTAAATGAGGGCGATGGGGCATTTTACGGTCCTAAAATAGATTTTCATTTACAGGATTGCATAGGCAGAAGCTGGCAGTGTGGCACCATCCAGTTAGATTTTATTATGCCGGAAAAATTTGATCTTTATTATATTAATAAAGAAGGGAACAAGGAAAGGCCAGTTATGCTGCATCGAACTGTTCTGGGAAGCATAGAGAGATTTATCGGGATACTTATCGAAAATTATGCCGGAGCATTTCCTTTGTGGTTAGCCCCTGTTCAAGTAAGATTGCTGCCTATTGCTGACAGGCATGTTGAGTATGGCAAAAATATAATGAATGAGTTAAGTAAATATAATATAAGGGCAGAATTAGATGAGATTAATGATAAAATTGGGGCTAAGATAAGAAAAGCTGAGATGGAAAAGATCCCCTATATGTTGATATTTGGAGATAAAGAAGTAGAAGGGGGTCTCGCTTCAGTAAGAAAGAGAGGAAAGGGAGACTTAGGAAAGATAAAATTAGCCAAGTTTATCGAAGATGTTTTAAAAGAGATCAAAGAAAAAACTTTATAGCATGTAAAAATTCTTCTGTATCCATATATTTTGATTATTTATAAAGGTTTATGTTAGTGTAAATTTTAATGAGGAATTAGAAAAAGAAAAAGAACGGTATTTTTTATCTAATTTTTTGCGATATGCGTTACGAATTTTATTTTGGATTCTGACTTCTGGTTCTTATTTTCTTTGCGAGATACGATTCACGAGATACGAGATACAAATAATATATTGACTATAAATAAAGAATATGTTATAGTTTTTTAAAAATAATGAAGAATTATATATGTTTTAAAGAAGTGTAGGAGCTATATTTTTTTCTATTAAATTAGTATAATTATATTTCAAAGTTGAACAAAAAAACTAATTTAAATTACATAGAAATTGGTGTGTTGCTCTTCTTTAAGCGCATAAAGGAGGAAAATAGGAATTAAGTCAAAACCAAAGTTAAGAATAAATGAAAAAATCAGAGCAGAGAAGATTAGGCTTATAGATTTTGAAGGTAAACAGGTAGGAATAGTTAGCAAAAAGGAGGGTCTTGAACTTGCCGAAAAGAGTAATCTTGACTTAGTTGAAGTTGCACCAGATGCTAATCCTTCGGTTTGTAGAATTATCGATTATGGGAAATATAAATACCTACTGGATAAAAAAAATAGAAGCGGGAAGAAGAAACAGAAAAGCGGCGGAATGAAAGAAATAAAGATGCGCCCTAATATTGGAGAACATGATTACAATTTTAAAGTAAAAAATCTATCTAAATTTTTAGAAGAAGGTAATCAGGTAAAAATTACTATAATGTTTAGGGGGCGAGAAATGAGATATTTAGATTTAGGAAGGGAATTATTAGAGCGCATAACTAAACATACCGAAGAAATTGCCAAGGTTGTAAAGGAACCAAAGTTAGAAGGACGGAATATGATTTTAGTTTTAATGCCTAAATAATATAAAACATTATTATGAAAGAGGTTAGACACATATGCCTAAAATGAAGACACATAAGAGTTCAGCAAAAAGATTTAAGGTAAGTAGTTCAGGTAAGATAATAAGGTCAAAGGCTTATAAGAGTCATATTTTAACTAAAAAAACTGCAAAACGTAAGAGAAATCTAAGGAAGGATACTACGGTTAGTAGTGTTGAGGTAAAAAAGGTTAAAGTATTATTACCTTATTCTTAATATTTTCTAAAAACTTTGAAGTATTATCAGAACAATATTAAATATAAGGACAATAAACAAAGAATAATTCGGATATAAAAAGATAAGGAGTGAATGGTATGCCAAGAGCGACAAATAGTGTTGCCTCAAGAAGAAGAAGAAAAAAAGTATTAAAATTAACTAAAGGATATTGGGGGGCAAAAAGTAAACTTTATCGTACTGCTCATGAAGCTATGATGAAAGCACTTTCTTATGCCTATAGAGATAGAAGAGCGAGAAAAAGAGATTTTAGAAGTTTGTGGATAACCAGAATTGGTATTGCTGCCAGAAACGAAGGTATATCTTATAATAAATTTATAAGAGGTTTAAAGGTTGCAGGGGTAGAAATCAACCGGAAAATGTTAGCTGAATTAGCAGTAAGAAATCACGAAGCATTTGTTAGTGTAGTGAAAGTAGCTAAAGAGGGCTTAAATTAACTTTATTTTCATATACATTAATGTCTATGAAATATCTTTTGTTAAAAGTTATAATAAAGATAAGTAGGTTATAACTAACTTGATATCTAGTCTGGTTAGACAATAATCGAAATTCACTTTAGAACTGCAGACTGAAATTCTAAAAAGTAAGTTTTGCCAGCACTCCGCTGTTATAAGGAGAAAAGTACGGATTTGCTTAATAAAAAGCAGATCAAGAAGGGTGGTACCGCGGAAAAGGTTTATAATTTTCGTCCCTTTACAAGGCGAGGAAAATTAGTAAACCTTTTTTTATTTTATCGGAACCATTAATGATAAGGAGGGAACACTATTGGAAAATAAAATAAAAGAGGTTAAAAAAGAAATTGTTTCTAAATTAAATTTGGTTAAGTGTTTAAAAGATATTGAGAAATTAAGAGTAGAATATTTAGGTAGAAAAGGGATGGTGACTCTCCTGTTGAGAAAGTTGGGAAGTTTTTCTCCGGAGGAAAGGCCAAAAGCTGGGCAGTTATTGAACCAAACCAAAAAAGAGATTGAAGAGTTGCTCAAGACAAAAGAGGTAGAAATTAAAAAACTGGAGAAAGAAGAAAGATTACAGGGAGAAAGTATTGACATTACTCTTCCGGGGAGAAAATTAAATAGAGGAACTGCTCATCCCATTAATTTGGTTTTAAGAGAGATTGAGGAAATATTTTTAAGTTTAGGATTTAAGATAGAAGAGGGTCCAGAAGTAGAATTAGATTATTATAACTTTGAGGCACTTAATATTCCCAAAGACCATCCCGCCAGAGATGACCAGGATTCTTTTTATATAAATAAAGAAATTTTGCTTCGAACTCATACCTCACCAGTGGAAATAAGGGTTATGGAAAAACAACAACCCCCGATTAGAATGATTGCTATAGGGAGGTGTTATAGGCGTGATGCTGCGGACAGTACTCATTCACCTATGTTTCATCAGATAGAAGGCCTGGCTGTGGATAAAGATATTACTTTTGGCGATTTGAAAGGTGTCTTAACTGTTTTTGTGCACAGGATGTTTGGTGAAGATAGGAAAGTAAGGTTTAGGCCGGGTTATTTCCCTTTTACAGAACCTAGCGCAGAAGTAGATGTATCTTGTTTGTTATGCCATGGAAAAGGTTGTAGGGCTTGTGGGTATAGTGGATGGTTAGAGATTATGGGTTCAGGGGAGACCGATCCAGCAGTCTTTAAGATGGTAGGATATGATCCGGAAAAATATTCTGGTTTTGCCTTTGGAATGGGAGCCGAAAGAATTGCCATGCTAAAATATGGCATAAATGATATCCGATTATTTTTTGAAAATGATTTAAGATTTTTAAAACAATTCTAATTAGTATATCGTATATCGTATGTCGTATTTCGTGAAGAAAATAAAAGTCAGAAGTTAGAATCAAGACTATGTCATTGCGATCATAGGGAACGTAGAAATCTCGACGAGATTGCTTCGTCGTTACACTCCTCGCAATGACAAAAAGCTGTTAGAATAAAATGTAGGACGAATAAATCCAACCTATACGAATCATAGCTTGTGATCTAAAATAATTATTTAATTAATTAGGGGTTGCATGACTTAGTATTAATTCTTTAACCGGGTAACTGGTAAACTGGCTAACCAGCTAACTATTCTCACGCTATACGCTACCCGCTATACTATATACGATATACTATATACGATATACGATATACGAAATACGATATACGAAATACGATATACGATATACGAAACAGGGAGGTAGAAAAAAATGCAGGTTTCTTATAATTTGTTAAAAGAATATGTTGATATAGATATGTCGCCTGAAGAGCTTGCCCAGAGACTGACTATAAACGGTATAATTTTAGAGAGTATGGAAAACATATCTACTGAGATAGAAAAAGTAGTGGTGGGCAGAATAATTGCTATAGATCAACATCCTGAAAATAAAAAATTATCTGTTTGCCAGGTAGATATAAAAAAGGAAACGCTTCAAATAATTTGCGGGGCAAAAAATATGAAGGTTTCTGATAAAGTGGTAGTTGCACTGGATGGAGCAAAATTACCCCAAATAGGAATTATTAAAAGTAAGAAGTTTAGGGGAGTTTTGTCTTCGGGAATGCTCTGTTCCGCTTCTGAATTGGGAATTGAACCAGGAAAATCTCCCGGGATTTTAATTTTAGAAAAGGAAGCTGCCTTAGGGGAAGATATAAGGAAAATAATAAAATTTGACGACACTATATTTGATTTTGAAATACATTCTAATCGTCCTGATTTAATGAGTGTAATCGGAATAGCCAGAGAAGTAGGTGCAATTACTAATAATAAGCTAAGAATTCCCGAAATAGATATAAAAGAAGAGGACGAAAAAATCGAGAAAGATATTGCTGTAAGAATTGAGGCAGAAGATTTATGCCCTCGTTATCCCGGAAGAGTAATAAAAGATATTAAGATAAAAGAATCGCCTTTATGGTTAAAATGGAAGTTAAGATTGTTAGGGGCAAGACCAATAAACAACATAGTAGATATTACTAATTTTGTAATGTTGGAAACAGGACAGCCGCTTCATGCCTTTGATCTTGATTTAATTAAAGGCAGGACCATTATAGTTCGAAGAAGCAGACCGGGTGAAACTATCCGTACTTTAGATGATGTAGAAAGACAGTTGCCGGCTAATAGTTTAGTTATTGCCGACGCAGAGGGACCTATAGCTCTTGCAGGAATAATGGGAGGAAAGTATTCTGAGATTGGTCAAAACACCAAAAATGTATTTTTAGAATCAGCCTATTTTGATCCAGTAAATAATCGAAAAAGTACTGTGAATTTTGGTTTAAGAACCGAGGCTTCGAACAGATTTGAAAAAGGAATAGATAAAAAAGTGCAAATATATGCCTTGGATCGGGCTGCTGATTTAATAAGTAAGATTGCCATGGGCAAAATTAGCTCAGGAAAAATTGATACAAATGAAAAATTATATCAGCCTTGCAAGATAAATTTAAGGATAAAAAGAGTAAACAAAATACTGGGACAGCTTTTAGACGGAGATGAATCTAAAATAAAGAACAAGATTATTAATATTTTAGATAAACTGGAATTTAAAATAGTAGAAGATAGGGGAGAATATATTGAAGTAATTCCTCCTTCTTTTAGAGGAGATGTGGAAAGAGAAATAGATATAATTGAAGAAATTGCTCGTATTTATGGTTATGATAAGATAAAACCTACTCTCTTTAATACTACAATTGCCCAGGAAGGGAAGAATTTTCGGCTCAAGGTAGTTGATCGGGTAAGAGAAATATTATACGGTTGTGGTTTAAATGAAGTAATAACTTACAGTTTTATTTCTCCTGAGACATTTGATAAAATAAGAATACCTGAAGGACATAAATTAAGAAATACCATAAAAATTAAAGACCCTTTGACTAGAGACCATTCTTTAATGCGGACTTCTTTAATTTCAAGTTTATTAGAAATAATAAAATGGAACACCAATCGACAGGCAGGGTTGGTTAAAATATTTGAAGTAGGGAAAATCTACCTCCCTTACCCTGATAAACCAAATTCCCTGCCTAATGAGAAACTAATAATAGCCGGAGCAATTAACAAGACCGGCCGGGGAGACATCTGGGAGAAATCACTTTCTTTGGATATTTTTGATATAAAAGGTATAATTGAGGCAGTTCTCCAGGGGTTAAAGGTGAAAAATTGGGAAGTGGTTTCCAGTGACCACCCTTCTTTTCATCCTCTGCGGAATGGTAAGATTATTATAAAGGGAGAAGAAGTTGGGATTTTCGGAGAGATACATCCGGAGGTAATAGAGAATTATCGTATACCGGGAAAAGTGAATTTGTTCGAGATTGATTTTGAAAATTTATTACCTAACGTCCCCTCAGATATCAAATATTGTATTTTGCCAAAATATCCTTTAGTTCAGAGAGATTTAGCTTTGATAGTAAAAGAAGAAATACTTTCTGCCGATATTATTAAAACCATAAAATCGATAGATGAAAAATTAATTAAAAAAGTAACTTTGTTTGATATATTTAAAGGAAAGCAAATTGGCGATGGGTATAAAAGCTTAGCTTACTCTGTGATTTTTCAAGCAGAAGACCGTACTTTAACTGACCTGGAAGTGGAAAATACATCTAAAAAAATCAGAGAGCAATTAGTTGCTAAATTTTCTGCCAAAATTAGAGAGTGAAAGAAGCGTAAAACGCAAATAGTATCTCGTATCTCGTGAATCGTATCTAGCTAAAAATCAGTTAGTTGGTTAGCTAGTTGCCTAGTTGAGGAATGAGTATATTGAAGAATTAATACTAAACCAATTAACCAACAAACCAGTTAACTAGCCAACCAAATACTAACGACTGATTAAAAGGAAATATTTATGACAATAAATTGGATAGATGTATCGATAATGATAATAATCTTGTTAAATATGATTATTGGGATACGTCGTGGCATTATCAGAGGAATAATAAATTTAATAGGAATTATCGCTGCTATTTTCCTGGCAATTTTTTGGTTTAAAGAGGTTGGAGAATATATAAGCTCACATAGTCAAATAAGCGGGGAAATAGCAAACATATTAGGTTTTGCTATAATATTTTTAGGAGTATATCTAATCGCGAGAATTGTTGAAATATTTTTTAAAAAAATACTTTCCTTATTGTTTGTTTCCTGGATCGATGGTTTAGGAGGAGCTTTGTTTGGTTTAATCAAAGGTTCTTTAATAGTGGGAATTTTATTAGTTATTATTACTTTTATTCCTCTACCAGTTTTTTTGAAAGAGCAATTAGAAAACTCATTTTTAGCTAATAGATTTGCGGTCATGACCACAATTGTATATGATTATTTAAAAGATTGGCTGCCTTTAAACTTTCAGTTTAACACAGAAGAATTTCTTAAAAAATTCCATCTTAATTTAATTGTGTAAGAATTTCCTTTAACTAACGAATAATCAAAAAGGTGAGATGTATTTTGGATGAGCATACATTTTCAGTTTTAGAATTTTCAAAAATTAAAAATCAATTAAAGGAAAAAATATCCACTGCTACTGGTGAATTAATCGTAGAAAATATCACCCCTAAGATTGATTTGCCACAAATTTTTAACACTCAAAGAGAAACTACCGAAATGCGAGAAATTATTTCTTACGACGGAACCCCTCCCTTTTCCAGATTAGAAGACATTAGTAGTGAATTAAAAAGATCTGCAGTTAAGGGATCTATCCTTGATGCAAAAAAAATTATAAAAATATTAAAAGCTTTAAAAACTTCTCGCTTGATTAAAAAGTTTCTATTGAAAACCAAAGAAAAATATCCTTTGGTTAAAGAGAGAGCAGAAAAAATACGAACTTTTTCCGAATTAGAGAAAGAAATAATCCAATGTATCGATGAAGATGGAGTAGTTTTAGACCGAGCGAGCCCGGAGTTAAGGAAGATTAGAAGAGATATAATAAAAAAAGAACAAGCTCTAAAAAATAAATTAGAAACCATTATCAGGTCTTCCCGTTTTGCCGCCATTATTCAAGAACCTTTAATAACTGTAAGACAAAATAGGTACGTTATACCTGTAAAGCAAGAAAAAAAAGCAAAATTTCCCGGAATAGTTCACGATAAATCTGATAGCGGAGCTACTTTATTTATTGAGCCCTTTGTAGTGGTAGAGTTAAATAATTTACTCCGTCAATTAATTAAGGATGAAGAACAAGAGATATTAAAAATTCTGCAAAAAATAACCTTCCTTATTGGAGAAAGAGCACAAGAGATTAATGATAGTGTTTTAAGTCTGGGTGAAATTGATTTTATTTATGCCCGAGCAGCATTGGCCGATAAAATGAAAGCAGTAGAACCAAAATTAAACCAAGATGGTTTTATTAATCTTATCCAAGCAAGGCATCCCTTGTTACAAGGTCCTGTCGTTCCCATTAATATAAATTTAGGAAAAGCTTTTAATATTTTAGTAATTACCGGTCCCAATACAGGAGGCAAGACAGTTACCTTGAAAACTGTGGGTATACTTACTCTTATGGCTCAATGTGGATTACACATTCCCGCTGCGAAGGGGAGCGAGGTTTCTGTTTTCAAAAAGATATTCTGCGACATAGGAGATGAACAGAGTATAGAACAAAATTTGAGCACCTTTTCTTCTCATATGAAGTATATAGTTCAAATTTTAAGGGAGGCTGATTCTAAATCTCTTGTATTACTTGATGAATTAGGTGCAGGCACAGATCCTACAGAAGGAGCAGCTTTAGGTATGGCAGTTTTAGATTTCTTAAGTAAAGAGAAATCCAGGGTAATAGCAACTACTCATCATGATACTTTAAAGACCTATGCATATTTAACCAAAGGGGTATGTAATGCTCGCGTTGAATTTGATGAGGAAACTTTAAAACCGACATTCGAGATTTCTATCGGATTGCCCGGCAAGAGTTGTGCTTTTATAATTGCTCAAAAATTAGGTTTAGCTTCGGAAGTTGTTTCTCAGGCTCAGGGCTTTTTATCCCAGGAAAAAATTAAAGCAGATAATCTGATTGAAAAAATTGAGCGAGATAAAAAACTAATTGAGAAGGAAAAAAATCTGATAGAGACGGCTAAAGAAGAGAGTGTCGAAATTAGAAATAAATTAGAAAAAGAATTGAGCAAAATAGAAGAGAATAAAAAGGAAATAATTCTAAAAACTTACCAAGAAGCAGAAAAAATATTAAAGGAAACTCAGAATAGAGCTGAGAAGATAATAGAGAGATTGAATAAGAAAAAATATTTAACTAAAGAACCCAAAGGCCCTTTGTTAGAGCAAATGCAAGCAATTAGCAAGGAAATAAAAGATGAGATAGTCAAGATAAAGCCTGAGAAGGAGTTAATTAAAAATAAAAATATTGAAATAGGAGATTATGTATTAGTTAAGAGTTTGAACAAGAAAGGGATAATAGTTTCTATTTTTGACAAAAGTGAAAAATGCAAGGTTCAAATTGATAATATGAAAATGCTAGTCTCAATTTTTGATATAGAAAAAATAGATAAACTCGATAAGGCACCGGAAAAATATAGCCATATTGGGAATGGTTTTGATAGAGGTTTAAGCGGAAGGGATAGTTTTTCTTTATCTAAAATAAAAACTTTTAGAAATGAGATTTCTATTCGCCAACTAACTATTGAAGAAGCACGGCCTGTGTTAGAAAAATATTTAGATGACGCTTATCTGTTGGGAGTTTCACCGGTGTACATAATTCATGGAAAAGGCAAAGGCATCTTGAGAGACGAGGTAAAAAAAATGTTAGATAAAATTCCTTATATCAAATCATTCAGGACTGGAGATACAAAAGAAGGAGGGATTGGAGTTACAGTTGCGTATCTTACAAAGTAAATACAAGGAGGGCAAAACAAAAAGCCAAAATTTAAAACTTTTTCTAGCGTATAGAAAGAAGCGCAAAGCGTAGAGTGAAAAACGCAAAGCGCAAAACTTTAAAATCTACTAATCTACTAATCTGCCAATCTGCCAATTAAATTAGATACAGGTTTTTAGTTTTTAGTCTTTAGATAAGAGAAATCGATTTACAGTTTATTGTGTTTTATGTTATTCCCACAAATCTGGTGTAGGGGTCGAATTTATTCGACCCGAAACGTGTTCAATGAATCCAACCTCTACTTTCTGTCTGCTAATAATTTTTTTCTGTCTTCTTCCTTCCTCGCGCGATACGCAATACGCAATACGCAATACGAATAAGGCTACTGTCTTATGACTTCCTAAAGAGCTATTCATCTTGTTTTTTATGTTTTTCTCTAAGTTTTTCTATTAAAGATTGAAGAGTTTCTTCCTTTTCTTCAGTTTCTGTGGGTTTTTCTTCGTATTTTTTCTTAATTTCTTCAATTTCTTCATAATAGGGTTTATTGATCTCCGGATATTCTTCTGCTTTTGGTATTTCAAAATATTTCTGATGAATTGTACAATAAGATGTGGGTTCTGTTCCTTTTATAAAAGCTACTGCTAATATTTCCGGGCAAGAATCAGTAGGTAAAAGCCCGGATTCTTTACAAACAGATATTTTAGTTATTTTATCTGGTTGCAAAAAATCTTTTTTTTCGTTATTTTTAAGGGCATTTTTCATAAAATTAGCCCAAATCGGGGCAGCAACTACTCCGCCAGTCATTTTATTACCCAAAGGTTTTCTATTATCATTTCCAATATAAACCGCAGTAACTAAATCCGGAGTAAAACCAATAAACCAGGCATCAACAAAATCATTGGTAGTACCGGTCTTTCCTGCTGCCGGTCTACCTATCTTAGCATTCCAACCGGTTCCTCTTTCTATTACTCCCTTCATCATGTTTGTAAGCACATAACAAGTCTCTTCTTTGAATACTTTCTTTTTTTGAGGAATATTATCTTTTATAATTTTACCTGAATAATCTTCTATTCGAATTATAGATAGGGGGTCTACTCTAACCCCTAAGTTAGCAATGGTAGCGTAAGCGGAAGCAATTTCCAAAGGGGTTATCTCTGAAGTGCCCAAAGCCAAAGAGAGATCCGGACGAAGTTCACTTTTTATTCCTGCTTTACGGGAATAATTTATAACTTTTTTTATTCCCACTTGATCTAATAGTTTTACACCTACCACATTTATAGATTTTTCAAATGCTTCTCTAAGGGTTACTGGTCCGCTAAATTCTTTTTCGTAATTTTCAGGAGACCATCCATTTTCGAAAGTAACCGGAGAATCTTCTATAATGTTACTGGGAGTAAATCCATTATCCAAGGCAGCAAGGTAAATAAAAGGCTTAAAAGCTGAACCGGGTTGGCGATAAGCTTGAGTTGCTCTGTTAAATTTACTTTCTCCAAAATCTTTTCCTCCCACCATTGCCTTAATATGACCGGTCTGAGGTTCAATGGCTATTATTGCCCCTTCATGTCCAGATTCTTGGAGCGCTTTTTCAGCAAAGTGTTGCATTTTTAAATCTAAAGTAGTATAAATTTTTAATCCACCTTTATAGACTATATTAGCTCCATATTCTTCTAAAAGTTGAGAAAGAATAAAAGTGGAAAAATAGGGAGCTGTAATTTTATCTCTTTTATTATTATAGTAAAGTTCAATAGGGCTTTGTTTGGCTTTTTCCATGTCCTCTTTAGATATGTAACCCAATTTAAACATTCTGTTTATTATTATATTTCTTCTTTTTAAGGACACTTCCTGATTAAGAATTGGTGAGTAATAAGAAGGTCCTCGGGGGATTCCTGCGAGTAATGCGCATTCTGCAAGGTTTAAATCCTGTACATTTTTATTAAAATACATTTTAGCAGCAGATTGTACTCCATAGGCACCATGTCCAAAGTATATTTCATTTAAATACATTTCTAAAATTTCATCTTTGGTAAAAGATCGTTCTATTTGTAAGGCCAACAAAATGTCTTTTAATTTTCTATTCAAACTAATTTCTCGAGTGAGAAAAGTATTTATAGCCAATTGTTGGGTTATTGTGCTGCCACCATGGGGTTTAGACTCTTTTTTTAATTGTAAAATTATATTTTTAAAATTTTCCCATTGAGCACGCACGATTCCTCGCAAACTTATTCCTTTATGTTTATAAAAGTCCGAATCCTCAATAGCAATAGTGGCATTAATTAAATTCGAAGGAATCTTAGAAAGTGGAACTGGATTTCTGTTTTCCTGATAAAATTCGGTGATAATTTCACCATTAATATCATATACTTTGCTATTTATAGCATCTAAAAATTTATTTTCTTGTACCATCTCTGATATTTTCTGATTATTAAGAGTAGATAGTCCGATAAAAGTAATAGAAAATGTCAGGGTAAAAATTATAATTACTAATAATATTTTTTTAGACAAAGGAATATGATAAGATTTTTTTAGTTTATTTTTTGCTGACAAAGCACAGCTCCCTATGTTCGTGTATCGTATTGCTTATTGTGTTAAACTAAAAGCTTAAAGCGAAAAACTAAAAACCATAATTCAAAATTCAAAACCTCTTTCTTCGTTTTTCGTTCTACGTTCTACGCTTCAAATAACATTATACCATAAAATTTACAAAAATTAGTTAAGTAATTTTACTTGAACCTTTTAATAGCATTAAAACTATGTTATAATTTCAAAGATTAAATATATTTATTATGGGAATGTTTTTATATGATTAAGCTTAACTATCTGGTTCGTGTAGCTATGATTGCAGCGATTTACGTGGTTCTTAATATCATATTTGCCCCAATAAGTTATGGACCTATTCAGGTGAGAATTGCTGAGGCCTTAGTAATTCTTCCCTTTATTGACTCATCAGCTATTATTGGATTATTTTTAGGTTGTATTTTGGCAAATATTTACGGGGGATTAGGGATGGTAGATATAATTGGGGGAAGTCTTTGCACTTTAATCGCTGCATATTTAACTTTCAAATTAAAAAATCCTAAATTAGCACCTCTTCCTCCTGTATTAATAAATGCCTTTGGGGTGAGTATTTATTTACATTTACTTTTTGATTTGCCTTATTGGATAACTGTATTGTATATCGGGATAGGGGAAGTTATTGCTTGCTATATTTTGGGTTACCCTTTATTAATTTTATTAATTAAGAACAAAAAGAGGTTAGGCTTGGAATAGCGGGCAAGAAAAAAAGAAATAAGGAAGCTAATTATAATAAAAAATATTCAATGTTTTTATTTTATGAAGTGGGGTAATTTATTATGGATATTAAAGAAGAATTAAGGATAATTAAAAGAGGTACAGAAGAAATAATCTCTGAAGAGGAATTGATAAAAAAAATAGAAAAATCAAGAAAAGAAAAAAGACCTCTTCGGGTTAAGCAAGGGTTTGATCCTAATGCACCGGATATACATTTGGGACATACGGTGGGTCTGCGTAAAATGAGACAATTCCAAGACCTGGGCCATGATATTTATTTTTTAATCGGTGATTTTACCGGGATGATAGGGGATCCAAGTGGTAAATCAGTAACCAGAAAACAGTTGACTGAAGAAGAAGTCAAAAAGAATGCAGAGACTTACAAGAAACAAGTTTTTAAAATATTAAATCCGGAAAGAACCAAAGTAGTATTCAATAGTCATTGGTTGGGTAAGCTTTCTTTCTCGGAAGTTCTAAAAGTGTGTTCAAAATATACAGTTGCCCGTATGTTAGAAAGAGATGATTTTTCGACCAGGTACAAAGAAGGTAAACCGATAGGTATCCACGAGTTTATGTACCCTTTAATGCAAGGCTACGACTCTGTCGCTATACAGGCAGACATTGAATTAGGAGGCACAGACCAGAAGTTTAATCTATTAGTGGGCAGAGATATTCAAAGGGAATACAATCAGGAACCGCAAGTTATTATCACCCTGCCTCTTCTTGAGGGAACAGATGGAGTAGAAAAGATGAGTAAAAGCTTAAACAATTATATTGGGATTAATGAGCCTCCTCAAGAAATGTATGGCAAAGCTATGTCTGTTCCCGATAAACTTATGGCTAGATATTTTGAATTGGTAACTGATGTTTCTTTAGATGAAATCAATAAGATAAAAATAGGCTTAGAGAGTGGTGATTTACATCCTCGGGATGTGAAAAAGAGATTAGCCAGAGAAATTGTTAAACTTTATTACGGACAGAGTGCCGCAATTATAGCAGAAGAAGAATTTGAAAAGGTGTTTAAGGATAAACTTTACCCTGAAGAAATAAAAGAATTAATTTTAAAGAAAGATGATTTAAAAGAAGGAAAAATTTGGCTTATTAAGCTTGTTGCCTTATCTGGTGTAGTAGATAGTAAAAGTGAAGCCCGAAGATTGGTTGACCAGGGTGGAGTAAGAATCAATGGAGAAAA